>NZ_JBLTJC010000665.1:0-2823 GCF_048158785.1 Streptomyces colwelliae
TGCCTGAAGGTGATCAAGTCGCTACGGCGGCTCATGCCCACGGACGATCCCCAACTCCTCGACCGCATCAGCGAGGAGCGCACTCCGGAGCAGTCGCTGATCGACTCCGAGGAGGCCGCCTCGGCAGGACGGGACCGCTCGGCGGTGAGGTGGGCGAGCCCGGGCACGCACCAGGAGGCGGGCGGGTTCGCGTGGGCGACGCCCGCCGGGTGGCGGCGGGATCTGAAGACGGGGGCCGAGGTCCACTACACGTCCCCGGATGGGAGTCAGGAGCTGGTCGGCAAGTCGGCGCTCGCCCGAGGCGACCTGATGGAGACCTGGGAGGCCTCGGAGCGGAGTGCGCGCAAGGGGCAGGACTACCGGAAGATCCGCCTGGAGAAGACGACGTTCCGCGGTCATTCGGCGGTGAGTTGGGAGTACACGTTCACGCTCAAGGGCGTCCCCTGGCACGCCCGGCTGCTCGGTTTCGACGAGGACGGGAAGTCGTACCAGATCAACACCTGGTACCAGCCGGGCGTGGAGACCCAGGCCCTGAAGACCTACGACAAGGTCAAGAACAGCTTCATCGTGCTGTGAACTCCCTTGATCCACAGACGCCTTGGCCCGTCAGTTCACAGACACCTTGTCGGTGTCCGCGTCGGAGACCGCGGTCGTGACCGCTTGCCCGCCCCGCACCCGCTCCTTGATCACCGAGACCGCGACCACGGCCAACGCGACCAGCAGGGACAGCAGAACGGTCGTACGGCCGCTGCTCTCGCCCTCGGTGTCGGTGAGCATGTAGCCGAGGACGAACACGATCAGGGCGATCGTCGCCCAGGTCAGATACGGGTACAGCCACATCTTCACGACGAGCTTCTCGGGCGACTCGCGCTCGATGATCCGGCGCATGCGCAGCTGGGACGCGCAGATGACCAGCCACACGAACAGGGCGACCGCGCCTGAGGAGTTGACGAGGAAGAGGAAGACGGTGTCCGGGAAGGCGTAGTTGAAGAACACGGCGACGAACCCGAAGACGACGGAGGCGATGATCGCCGCCATCGGTACGCCACGGGACGTGGTCCGGGCGAACGCCTTCGGCGCGTCACCGCGGCCGCCGAGCGAGAAGGCCATGCGGGAGGCCGTGTAGAGGCCGGAGTTGAGGCAGGACAGCACCGAGGTCAGCACGATGAAGTTCATGATCTGACCGGCGTGCGCGATGCCGAGGGAGTCGAGGGCGGCGACGTAGGAGCCCTGCTCCTTGATCGACGGGTCGTTCCAGGGGAGCAGGCAGACGACGACGAAGATCGAGCCGAGGTAGAAGACGCCGATGCGCCAGATGATGCTGTTGGTCGACTTGGTGACCGCGCGCTGCGGGTCCTCGGACTCGCCGGCGGCCAGCGTGGCGATCTCGCTGCCCATGAAGGAGAAGACGACCAGCAGGACACCGGTCAGGATCGCGCCGGGCCCGTTCGGCAGGAAGCCGCCGTGGTCGGTGAGATTGCCGAAGCCCGCCTTGTCGGTGTGGGCGCCGGGGAGCACGCCGAAGATCGCCAGCGCGCCGACGACGATGAACGCGCCGATCGCCACGACCTTGATCCCGGCGAACCAGAACTCGAACTCGCCGTAGGAGCCCACCGATACGAGGTTCGTGGCGGTCAGCACCACCATCACGATGAGCGCCCAGCCCCACTGCGGTACGGCCGGTATCCACCCTTCGAGGATCTTCGCGCCGGCGGTCGCCTCGACGGCGAGCACGACGACCCAGAAGAACCAGTACAGCCAGCCGATCGAGAAACCGGCCCAGCGGCCGAGCGCGCGGTCGGCGTGCGCGGAGAACGAGCCGGAGGTGGGGTTCGCGGCCGACATCTCGCCGAGCATGCGCATCACCAGCACCACGAGCGTGCCGACGAGCGCGTAGGAGAGAAGGATGCCGGGTCCCGCGGTCGCGATGCCCGAGCTGGAACCGACGAACAGGCCGGCGCCGATGACACCGCCGATCGCGATCATCGTGAGATGTCGGTTCTTGAGTCCTGCCTGAAGGCCGGAGCCATCAGTCATGGAGGAAGTCATGGGGGGAATTCCTTTACGCCGGTTGGGATGCCGGTGGAGGGTGCTCGTACGAGCGGCGTACGAGTCGGTCCAGTGAATCGGAGGTAAAGGAATTCCTGAACCTTTGAATCCAGATCGTTACTTGAGGTTTCCTTGAGGTTGCGAGGCGTTGCCTGTATTTAACGTGGTCGGGCCCCGGAGCTGCTTCCCGGAAACAGCCGTGTCACACTCGACGCATGCGCGTGTATCTCGGCTCCGACCATGCGGGCTTCGAACTCAAGAACCACCTCGTCGAGTGGCTGAAGGAGGCGGGCCATGAGCCCGTCGACTGCGGGCCGCACATCTTCGACGCCCAGGACGACTACCCGCCCTTCTGCCTCCGCGCCGCCGAGCGCACGGCCGCCGACCCCGAGGCCCTCGGCATCGTCATCGGCGGCTCCGGCAACGGCGAGCAGATCGCGGCGAACAAGGTGAAGGGCGTGCGGGCGTCCCTCGCCTGGAGCGAGGAGACCGCGTCGCTCGGCCGGCAGCACAACAACGCGAACGTCGTCGCGGTCGGCGCGCGGATGCACACGGAGGAGGAGGCGACGAAGTTCGTCGAGATCTTCGTCGGTACGCCGTTCTCCGAGGACCCGCGGCACATTCGTCGCATCGACATGCTGACGAAGTACGAGGCGACGGGGGAGCTGCCGGAGATCCCGGCGCACCACCCGCAGCGGTAGCGGGGTCCGGGGCGGAGCCCCGAGGCTTTTCGAGGCCCACCCGTCAACTGACCGAGACGGGTGGGCCTCGAAA
>NZ_JBLTJC010000666.1:0-2822 GCF_048158785.1 Streptomyces colwelliae
CCCTCGGGGTTCTCGATGCCCGCGATGTCGCCGATGTCGCCGGTGTCTCCGATGCCGTCGATGGGTGGGGCGAGGGACGGGGCGCAGTTCCGTGCCTCGGGCAGAAGGTCAGCTCGACGGGCCGGGCGCCCCCGGAACGGGCGGCAGTAGCCGATACCGGGCGATCCACTCCTCGTTGAGGCGGTCGGCCTGGCGGTGGTGACTGGGGGTGAGCTGCCGGCCGGCGGGGAGAGCGGCACCGAGGCCGAGATGGTCGAGGACACCGTGGGTCACGGAGGACGGATCGGCGGAGAGGTCCTCGTAGCGGATGCGGTGCGGCTGGATGCCGTAGGCCTCGAACCACCGCTCCCAACCGGCGTTGTGCTCGTCGATGGTCCGCATGATGCGGGTGATGGCGTCACGGTCGAAACGGGGCCGCTCACCGGCGACTTGGCCTCCCTCTCCACTGATCTCCCCCTTCCCGCCGACGAACCAGACACCGGTCTGCTCGGCCCGCAGCCACGAGACGGCTTGGGCGAGGATGTCGTCCCGGCGCAGATACACGAACCGGATTCGCCGCCCGAACTCCCGCTCCAGCAGCCGCAGTTCATCTCCGGCGAGTTCAGGGTGCAGGCCCGCCAGCCGGTCGGCGAGTTCGGCGTGCGTCCCCCACATGAGCTTGGCTCCGAAGACCCCGTTGCATGTCCGCCCCGCCACCAGCGCGGCCCGCACGAACTCGCCGTAGTCCAGGGCCCTTTGGGATGTGTGCCCGATCCTCCACCGCTCGGCCCACGCCCCCTCGTCCGGCGACCGGAAGTACGCCTGCGGGTGCCCGGCGACCCCGGTGGAGTCGAGCAGGCCGAGGAGGAGGGAGCTGCCGGTTCGGGGGGTGGCGCAGATGAAGTAGGTGTCCGTGTCCGTGTCCGTGTCCGTGTCCGTGTCCGTCGGCTGGGTCACGGGGAACAGGGTCGGAGGTGGGGGCGTGGGCGGCAACCGAATAACGACGGTGACGATGGCGTGATCACTACGCATCCCGGTCACCGTGCGTATCGTTGTACTGCGCGGCTGCACCCGTCCGTGGGGCAGCGGGGGAGGAGCGCCACGATGACCGTCCTTGAAGACAGGATCGCGATGGCCGACGCCGACGCCAACACCCAGCGCTTGGACGAGTGGTTCGAGCGGCTTGAGCGTATGCCCGTCCCCGAAGGATTCAGGGTCGAGATCGTCGAGGGCAACGTTCACATGACGCCGCAGCGGAACACGCATTGGCAGATCATTCGCCAGATCCTTTGGGCCGTCGAAGACAGGTTCGGCAGGGATGCCCTGGTCTTCACCGACGTCCGTGTCGATTTCCCCGGCTTCGAGAACGGCTTCTGCCCGGACATCGCCATGCTCAAGGACGGGGCGAAGCCCGACGACACAGGCCACTGGCGCTACCAGGACGTGGAGTTCGTCGCCGAGGTGATCTCCAAGGGCACGGCCGCCAACGACTACGGCCCGAAGAGGACCGCGTACGCGGAAGCCGAGGTCCCCGTCTACGTCATCGCCGACCCCTACCAAGGGCGCTGCCACGTCTACACCGACCCCAAGGACGGCGACTACGCCGACCCCGTACGCGTGGACTTCGGCACCGAAGTCGACCTGACCGGCACGGTGGTCGACCTCGTCCTCAAGACCGACAAGTTCCCCCGCGACTGACCCCCCTTGCATAGAGCGCACTCAAAGTCGTTGGCTAAGTACTCATGAAGTACACGCAGCTCGGACGCACAGGCCTCAAGGTCAGCCGACTGGTCCTCGGCACGATGAACTTCGGACCGCAGACGAACGAGACGGACAGCCACGCGATCATGGACGCGGCGCTGGACGCGGGCATCAACTACTTCGACACGGCCAACGTCTATGGCTGGGGCGAGAACAAGGGCCGGACCGAGGAGATCATCGGCAACTGGTTCGCCAAGAGCCCCGATCACCGCGACAAGACGGTCCTCGCCACCAAGATGTACGGCAACATGGGCGCCGAGGGCGTCCCCGCCTGGCCCAACCACGACAAGCTCTCCGCCCTGAACATCCGGCGCGCCGTGGACGCCAGCCTCAAGCGGCTACAGACCGACTACATCGACGTCTACCAGTTCCACCACGTCGACCGGGACACGCCCTTCGAGGAGATCTGGCAGGCGATCGACACCCTGATCCAGCAGGGCAAGATCCTCTACGTCGGTTCCTCGAACTTCCCCGGTTACAAGATCGCCCAGGCCAACGAGATCGCCGCCCGCCGCGGCGGCACCATCGGCCTCGTCAGTGAGCAGTGCCTCTACAACCTCGCCGAGCGTCGCGCCGAGATGGAGGTCATCCCGGCCGCGCAGGAGTACGGCCTCGGGGTCATCCCCTGGTCCCCGCTCCAGGGCGGGCTGCTTGGCGGGGTCATCAAGAAGGAGATCTCGGGCGGGCGCCGGGCGAGCGGCCGGGCCGCCGACACCCTCGCCAACCCGACCTCACGCGCCCAGATCCAGGCCTACGAGGACCTCCTCGACAAGCACGGCATCGAGCCCGGCGAGGCCGCCCTGGCCTGGCTCCTCACCCGCCCCGGCGTCACCGGCCCGATCGTGGGCCCGCGCACCGCCGAACAGCTCGACAGCGCGCTGCGGGCCGTAGAGCTGGAGTTGAGCGAGGAACTGCTCACCTCGCTGGACGAGATCTTCCCGGGGCCGGGCCCCTCGCCGGAGGCCTTCGCCTGGTAGCCCCCTTGAGGGCAAGCGCCCTTAAGGGGCGCGGGGAACTGCGCGACCAGCCACACACAGCCCGCACCCGGCAACGATCGCGCAGTCCCCCGCGCCCCCCCCTGG
>NZ_JBLTJC010000667.1:0-2813 GCF_048158785.1 Streptomyces colwelliae
GTGCCGTCGCGCTCGGCACCGGCGTACTGCTCGGGCTGGTGCCCGCCAGCACCGGCGTGCTCGGCACCATCGAGCAGGTCGGCCGGCTGGCCGACGGTGGGTCGCCGCCGCGCGTAGCAGCCGCCTCGACCCGGGCCGCCGTCACCGAACTCCGCGAACGGGCCGTCGTCGTCGGCACCGGTTTCGGCGGCGGGGTCACCGCGCTGCGGCTGGCCCAAGCCGGCGTCTCCACCCTGGTGTTGGAGCGCGGACGGCGCTGGCCGACCGGCCCGGACGCCACGACGTTCTGCCGCTTCGCGAACATGGACAACCGCTCCGCCTGGCTCACCGACCACGCCATCGTCGGCGGCGGCACCCAGACCTGGACCCCCTACACCGGCGTCATCGAAGCCATCGCCGGAAACGGCATGACCGCCATGTGCGGAGCGACCGTCGGCGGCGGATCGATCATGTACCACGGCATGACCCTGCAACCCACGAAGGCCGACTTCACCACGTCCATCCCGCAGGCGGCCGGCCTCTACGACGACCTCGACCTCTGGGCGTACCCCACCGTCTCCCGGATGCTGGGCATCTCCACCATCCCCTACGACGTCCTCGCCTCCGACCCGTACAAGTCGTCCCGGCTCTTCCAGGACATCGCGCCGAAGGCGGGCCTGACCCCGTTCAAGGTGCCGCTGCCCATCGACTGGGCCTATGTCCGGGGGGAGTTGGCGGGTCTGTACGACCCGACGTACACCACCAGCGACATCGCCTTCGGTGTCAACAACGGCGGCAAGCACTCCATCGACGTCACCTATCTCGCGCAGGCGGAGTCGACCGGACTGGTGCAGGTGGCGCCCCTCCACGTCGTCCGCGACCTCGCGATGGACGCGAACAAGAAGTGGGTGCTGTCCGTCGACCGCATCGACACCGCGGGCACCGTCCAGGAGCAGATCCGGATCACGGCGGACGCGGTCTTCCTCAACGCGGGCTCGCCCGGCACCACCCGTCTCCTGGTCAAGTCCCGTGCCAAGGGCCTGATTCCGGACCTGCCGGACGCCATCGGCACCGGGTGGGGCAACAACGGCGACCGCATCTGGGCCTGGATCAACCCGACCGGCGACGCCGGCGCCCAGCAGGGCGGCCCGGCCTGCGTAGGCGGCCGCGACCCGAACAGCGCCATCCCGCTCACCGTCGTCCACGCCGGTTCACCGATCCAGCAGACCGGCGTCACGGCCCTGACCGTCGTCGGCTTCGGCATCGTCGACGGCGCGGGCACCTGGGCCTACGACGCCACCGCCGACGACGCCGTCCTCACCTGGCCGACGGACACGGACGCCGAGTTGCAGACGCTGATCGCCGGCAAGATGCAGGACATCGCGACCGCGGGCGGCGGCCTCATGATCGACACCAACGCCCAAGCCCCGTCCACCTGGCACTCGTTGGGCGGTGTCCCGTTCGGCGACGCCGTCGACCTCACCGGCCGCGTCCTCGGCCACAAGGGTCTCTACGTCCTGGACGGCGCCCGCATCCCGGGCTCCACCGGCGCCTGCAACCCGTCCATGACGATCGCCGCGCTCGCCGAACACAGCATGCGGACGGTCGTGCGGCAGGACGTCGGGCGAGTGTTCTGACCTGAACTAGGCCCAGGTCACCGGAAGTTCCCGCAGGCCGTACACGATGGCGTCCCGGTTGTAGGTGAGTTGGTCGGCCGGGACGTCGAGGCGCAGGGCGGGCAAGCGGCGCAGCAGCGTCGCGAGGACGATCTGGAGTTCCACACGGGCCAGGGTCTGGCCCAGGCACTGGTGGATGCCGTAGCCGAAGGCGACATGGCGGCGGGCGTCGCGGGTGAGGTCGAAGTCGGGTGTGGCGCCGAAGAGTCGCTCGTCGCGGTTGGCGGTGGACAGCATGCAGATCACGCCCTCGCCCGCCGGGATCGTCACCTCGCCCACCCGCACCGTCTCGGTCGCCGCACGGCCGAGGCCCAGGTGGATGATCGTGAGGTGGCGCAGGAGTTCCTCCACGGCGCCGCGCACCAAGTCCGGGTCATCGCGCAGGAGTTGGGCCTGGTCGGGACGGCGCAGCAGGGCGAGCACGCTGACGGCGGTCATGTTCGCGGTGGACTCGTGCCCGGTGACCAGGAGCAGGAAGCCGAGCGACGCCGTCTCCTGGTCGGTCAGGTCCTCGCGGGCGGCGAGCCGGCTGAGGATGTCGTCACCGGGCTCCCGCCGCTTGCGTTCCGCCAACTCCGCCAGGTAGCCCATGAGTTGCGCGTGCGCCCGCTCCGCCTCCGGCCGGGCGGTCCGGTTGTCGAGGAGGGTGCGGCTGAGCGACTGGAACAGGTCGTGGTCCTCGTACGGCACCCCGAGCATCAGACAGATGACCAGCGACGGGACCGGCAGCGCGAAGTCCGCCACCAGGTCGGCCGAGGTGCGACCCTCGGTCATGCGGTCCACGGCCCGGTCGACGATGTCCTGGATGCCGGGGCGCAGTTCCTCGATGCGCTTGACCAGGAAGTCCTTGGTGACCATCCGGCGCAGCCGGGCGTGTTCGGGGTCGTCCATGCGGATGAAACTCGGCTTGGCGGTGGCCAGTTCACGCTGCCCGGCGGAGAGGAACGGGAACCCCGGCGTGCGCGCGTCCGCGCTGAACCGGGCGTCGGCCAGCACGGCCCGTACCTCGTCGTACCCGGTGACCAGCCAGCACGCGGTGCCGTCCGGCAGCACGGCCCGGGAGACGGCGGCCTCGCGGGCGGTGGCGGTGTATGCGGGCGGCGGCGAGAAAGGGCAACTGCCGTAGGGCGCCGGGAGGTTGAGGGCGGGGGCGGTGAC
>NZ_JBLTJC010000668.1:0-2747 GCF_048158785.1 Streptomyces colwelliae
AAGATCGCGTACGACGACGTCGAGGTCGGCACCGAGCTGCCGGCCCAGACCTTCCCCGTGACCCGTTCACGCTGCTGGCGGTGCTGCTCCTCGGCGCCGCGCTGGCCGCGCTCCTGGTGCCGGCGCGCCTCGGCCTTCCGGTGCCCGGCACCACCATCCGCATCGCCGACGACGGCGAGGTGCTCATCAAGGGCGGGGTCGTCTTCGGCGCGTACTGGAACAACCCGGCGGCCACCGACGCCGTACTGAAGGACGACTGGTTCGCGACCGGCGACCTCGGCGCCCTCGACGAGGACGGCTACCTCACCATCACCGGCCGCAAGAAGGACATCCTCGTCACCAACGGCGGCAAGAACGTCTCCCCGGCCGTCCTGGAGGACCGCCTGCGCAGCCGCGCCCCGGTCGGCCAGTGCCTGGTCGTCGGCGACAACCGCCCTTACGTGGCCGCCCTGATCACCCTCGACCCCGAGGCCCTCGCCCACTGGCTCTCGGTCCGCAAACTCCCCGCCGACACCCCGCTCGCCGACCTCGTCGAGGACCCACGCCTGCGCGCCGACGTCCAGAAAGCCGTCGACCACGCCAACGAAGCCGTCTCCCGCGCCGAGTCGATCCGCGCGTTCGCCCTGATCGAGGGCGAGTTCACCGAGGACAACGGCCTGCTCACCCCGTCCCTGAAACTCAAGCGCCACGTGGTGACGGCGGCCTACGCGGAGGACATCGAGGCCCTGTACGCGAAGCCGAAACAGACATAACGAGAAGCGGGCCGCCGAAGTGCTCGGCGGCCCGCTCTCGTGGTGCGTGGTGCTGAGGTCAGCTGCCCACGGCGCCGTTGCCCGACAGGACCGGGATGTTGTCCAGGATGTGCGACAGCGGCTCGTCGCCCTTGGCCTGGGTGGAGTTCTCGGTGCACTGCTGGTTCTGCGGGGCCGAGAGGATCGGCACGTCCTGGAGGACGGTGACCGGCACGACGCCGACGATCGAGGCCAGGTTCGCCTTGACCGGCAGGCCGACACAGGGCTTGTTCAGGGTGCCCTGGACGAGGGAGAGCTGGGGGCTCATGTCGCCCTTGGTCTCCTGGTTGCCGTACTTCTGCACGGCGCCGTTGCCCTGGGTGGTGGTGACGCCGTCGTCGTTGCCGATCGCCATCGCCGGGGTGGCGACAGCGGCGGTGGCACCGGCGAGGGAGGCGGCAACAGCCGCGGTCGCCCACAGCTTCTTCATGTTCAAACCCTTTCGGAGGACGGACTCCCGTTGCGGAGCCGCGCGATGATCAACTGAGTGATGACTGGTTCGGTTGCGGCCTTTGCCCTGAATGGAGCAATAAGTCGGCTCGCGTGTAAGCAAGTTGGCTTCCTCGCCCGGGGACGCGGTGGATGATCCGCGGCGGGTCGCTCGGCAGGGGCTGCTGTCCGCGGGGGACCGGCGGACGGGCCGCGCGCAGCTTCCCGAACTCCTCGGCCGCCTTCCGCGCGTCCCGGCGAGGCAGACCAACGGGCCGCCGAGAGATCGGCGGCCCGCTGTGCACGTCCGCGAGGTCAGCTGCCGGCGGAGCCGTTGCCCGACAGGACCGGGATGTTGTCCAGGATGTGCGACAGCGGCTCGTCGCCCTTCGCCTGGGTCGAGTTCTCGGTGCACTGCTGGTTCTGCGGCGCGGAGAGGATCGGCACGTCCTGCGCGACGGTGACCGGCACGAGGCCGACCAGCGAGGCCAGGTTCGCCTTGGCGGGCAGGCCGATGCAGGGCTTGTTCAGCGAACCCTGGATGAGCGCCATCTGCGGGCTCATGTTGCCGTACGTGGCCTGGTTGCCGTAGACCTGCTCGGCGCCGTTGCCGTTCGTCGTGGTGACGCCGTTGTCGTTACCGATCGCCATCGCCGGGGCGGCGACGGCAGCCGAGGCTCCGACGACGGAAGCGGCGACAGCCGCAGCAGCCATAACCTTCTTGATCACTTGCGTGGTCCCTTCTGGAGTAACCCCGTCCACCGGAGCGACCTGAACAACTGGCGCCGGGCCGCATGGTTGCTCCGATTCACTCCAATGGCCCAGATGAATCCAACCGGGTGAAGCCACGCAACCAATCCGGCCGACCTCTGTTGATGGGGGAGCAGGAATTGTGTCTCTGCCAGGAAAGGACCGCAGAAATGCTCAAGAAGGCAATGGCTGCGACGGCTGTCGCGGCTTCCGTCGTCGGCGTCTCGGCGACGGCCGCCCCGCAGGCGCTGGCCATCGGCAACGACAACGGCGTCACCACGGTCAACGGGAACGGTGCCGAGCAGGCCTATGGCAACGCCAAGACGGCCGGCGACATGAGCCCCCAGCTCGGGCTCGCCCAGGGCGACCTGAACAAGCTCTGTGTCGGTCTGCCGGCCAAGGTCAACGCGGCCTCGATCGTCGGCGTGCTGGTGCCGGTCACCGTCCTCCAGGACGTGCCGGTCCTCTCGGCCCCGCAGAACCAGCAGTGCGCCGAGAACTCCACCCAGGCCAAGGGTGACGAGCCGCTGTCGCACATCGCGGACAATATCCCGGTGCTGTCGGGCAACGGCGCCATCGGCAGCTGACCGTACGTCAATAAAACGGCCGGGCCGCGTTCTCCAGCAGGGAGACCTTCTGCTTGTCGGGGCCGTCGGCCGCGACGCGCAGGGTGTGGGTGCCGGTGGCCAGCTCGGTGAGCTTGGTGGTCGGGTCGGCGGAGGGAACGGCTGGTGTCCGGTGGCCATGACCCCGACGGGTATGTCACGCGCGGCGGCG
>NZ_JBLTJC010000669.1:0-2746 GCF_048158785.1 Streptomyces colwelliae
CACCACCCCCTTCCCCCGCCCCGAAGACGCCTTCGCCTGGGGTGACTTGGAGCTGGAGAACGTGGTGGCGCTGGTGACCCGGTACCACGACACCTCGGATCCCGATCTCCGCCGGACCGCCCACGTCTCGACCCTCGTCCGGCTCCTCTTCCCCTACGTCCTGCGCAGTGGCCGTGTCGCCGAGATGGAGGTGCTCGGCCGGGCCGCTCTCGGCGCGGCGCGGCGGCTCGGGGACGCGGCGGCGGAGGCGTACGCGCTGGGGGATCTCGCCGGACTGCACTTCCTGACCGGCCGGCAGAACGAGGCCCTCGTTCTCAACGACGAGGCGCTGGCGATCTGGTGGCGGCTCGACGTGGTCTCCTGGATCCGCCGCTGCCTCAACAACCGCGGCCTGCTCCTCGAAGGCCTGGGCCGCTACGCCGAGTCAGGCGTCGCCCTTCGTCAAAGCCTCGCCCACTCACGGCAGTTGAACGACCCGTACGGCGAGGCGGTGACCCACAGCCACCTCGGCAACCTGTACGAGCACACCGACCCACGCGCCGCCATCGAGCAGCACCGCCGTTCCCTGGCCATCGGCGACGAGATCGGCGCCGTCATCGTGCAGCACTCCGCGCACTGCAACATCGGCTACGCCCACCTCACCCTCGGCGAACCGGCCGCCGCCGTACCGCACTTCGAGGAGAGCCTGCGCATCCTCGGCGGCCACGGCGACTGGCACGGCGAGTCGCAGACCCGCCTCGGACTGGTCCGCGCCCTCCGTCTCCTCGGCCGTACCGAACGCGCCGACACCGAACGCGCCGACACCGAACGCGCTGCCGCAGAGTGCGCCGAACTCCTCCGCCGCGCGGACGCCCGCGCCGACCGCTACATGGGTGGCCTCGCCCGGCACCAACTCGGCCTGCTGCTACGGGAACAGGGCCGCGAGCAGGAGGCGTACGACCAATGGCGGGCAGCCCTCGACGCACTCGACGGGACGGACGAGAAGGCCGTGGTCCAGGAACTCGGCGAGCTGTTGTCGCAGCGTGACGCGCGTCGACCAGTGCAGCCTTAAGCCTTGCGCACCGCAGCCGTAAGCCTTGCGCACCGCAGTCTTAAGCCTCGCGTACCGCAGCCGTAGGCCCTATTTGGCGTCGGCGTAGCACTCGACCACCGCCACGGTGAAGGGAAACCGCACCGGCGTCTCCCCGAACGTCAGCCGCCCGGCGAGGTCGGCCGCCTCCTGTATCGCGGCGGCCACCGTCCCGGCCTCCTCCTCGGGACAGTGCACGATCACCTCGTCGTGCTGGAAGAAGACCAGCTCGGCCGCCAGCTCCGCACAGGACCGCCGGAGCGCGGCCAGCATGAGGAGGGCCCAGTCCGCCGCGCTGCCCTGGACGACGAAGTTGCGGGCGAAACGGCCCCGGGCGCGGGAGTTGGTGGAGGCGTAACCGGGTACCCAGCCCTGGTCGGCGGGGGCCGCGACGGGATCGTCCTGAGGGATGCCCGCCTCCTCTCCCGCGTCCTCGCCCCCGGCCACCGGCGGGCAGGTCCGCCCCAGCCAGGTCCGTACGAGCCGCCCCTCCTCGCCCGCCCGCGCGGCATCGTCGACGTACGCCACCGCCTTCGGGAACCTCCGTCTGAGCGCGGCGAGGTTCTTGAGACCGTCGCCGGAGGTCTGGCCGTAGACCGCGCCGAGTACGGCGATCTTGGCCTGGTCGCGGTCGCCGGAGAAGGCGCGGTCGGACACGGACTGGTAGAGGTCGGTGGCCCGGCCGGCCACCTCCATCAGCCCGGGGTCGCGGGAGATCGCGGCGAGGACGCGCGGCTCCATCTGGTCGGCGTCGGCGACGACGAGCCGCCAGCCCGGGTCGGCGACCACGGCACGCCGGATGACCTTGGGGATCTGGAGCCCGCCCCCGCCGTTGGTGACCCAGCGCCCGGTGACGGTCCCGCCCGCGAGGAACTCCGGCCGGAACCGCCCGTCCCGCACCCAGTCCTGTAGCCAGGACCACCCGTGGGCCACCCAGATCCGGTACAGCTTCTTGTACTCCAGCAGCGGCTTCACGGCCGGGTGGTCGAGGGACTGGATCTCCCAGCGCCGGGTGGACTTGACCTTGATTCCGGCCTCGGCGAACGCCTTGACCACATCCGCCGGCAGATCGGGCCGCACGCGTCTCCCGAAGGCGACGGACACCTCGTCCGCCAGCTCGGCGAGCCGTCGCGGCTCCCCGCCGCCCGCATACCGGTCACCCAGCAACTCGTGCAGCATCTCCCGATGCACGTCGGCGCTCCAGGGCAGCCCCGCCCGGTTCATCTCGGCGGCGACCAGCATCCCGGCCGACTCGGAGGCGGTGAGCAGCCGCATCCGGTCGGGGTGCGTGGCGGCGTCGTGCCGCCGCTGCTGCCCGGCGTACACGGCGAGCAGGTCGGTCAGGGGGAGATGGACGCTCTGCGGCTCGAAGAGCGAGGGCTGCGCGCCGGGTTCGGCGGCCCGCTGCGGCGGATCCGGCGGTACGGCCCCGCCCCGCAACCGGGCCAGCGCGGCCGCCGCCGACCGCGGCTCCCCGTGCCGCCCCTCGTGCCCGAGCAGCAGCGTCTCGGCGTCCTCCACGTCGTAGCACCGCTCCACCCGCACCCCCGCGCCCGAGTCTCCGGAGGAGCACCTCGCGCGACTCCTCGGCCGTGCCCTGAACTCCTTCGAGTTGCCGGACGAGACCATAAGGCGTCTCGACTGCGCGCTGGCGCACGACAGTTCGCTGCACTCCGC
>NZ_JBLTJC010000670.1:0-2726 GCF_048158785.1 Streptomyces colwelliae
GTGCAGGAACGGTGTCGGGTCCGGAGTGCCGCCAACAGGGCGGGAACATTGCAGGAGTCGCGGGTGACGCCCCTGTACGCCCGCGGGCGCGGGCGACGTACAGACCGGCTGAATTCGGCCACGGGTGGAAATAGTCGAGCATGACCCGTATATGCGGCATGGGCCCGCGGACTCGACTCGCTCGCGCTGGCCGAGCTCGCCCTGGCGCTCCAGGAGCAGCTCGGGGTTCCGGTTGCGGAGGAAGAGGCCGCCAAGAACAGCACCGTGGGTGAGCTCGTCGCCGCGCTGAACGCCAAGCGGGAGCGATGAAGGCGGCGTCCGCGCCCGTGTCCGTCACCGGCCTGGGGCTCATCACCCCGGCCGGGGTCGGCCGCGAGGAGACCTGGAAGGGGGTCCTGAGCGGGCGTTCCGCCGGTGCCACGGATCCCGAACTCAAGGGCTGCGCCGTGGACTTGTCCTGCCGTATCCCGCTGATGACCCCGGAACAGGCCCGGATCGGCGGCGGGAAGGCCTGGCGCATGGGCCGGTTCAGTCAGCTCGCCGTGCTCGCGGCGCGTGAGGCCGTCGCCGACGCCGGGCTCGACCCGGCCCGGTGGGACGGGGCGCGGGTCGCCGTGGTGATCGGTTCGGGGCTGGCCGGGGCCGCGCATCTGGAGGACCAGACGATCCGCCATCACCAGGGCGGTCCCGAGCTGGTGTCGCCCGCGCTGGTGCCCATGCTGATCTCCAACATGGCCGCCGGGGAAGTGCTGTTGGACCTCGGCGCCCATGGTCCGTCCCTGGCGACTGAGACCGCGTGCGCGTCCGGGGCCAGTGCCCTGGCCGTCGCACGGGGGCTGCTGCTCGCCGGGCTGTGCGACATCGCGGTGGCGGGCGGCGCGGAAGCGGCCGTCACCCCGGTGATCACCTCCGGTTTCCAGCGGATGGGCGCGCTGTCGTCCCGGGTCGATGAACCCGGCCTGGCCTCACGGCCGTTCGCGGCGGACCGGGACGGGTTCGTGATCTCCGAGGGCGCCGCGATCCTCGTCCTGGAACGGGAGGCCGACGCGCGGGCGCGTGGAGTGCGGCGGTACGCCCGTCTCGCCGGGGCCGGTCAGACCTCCGACGCGTATCACCCGACCGCCCCTGCTCCGGGGGGAGTTCACGCCGAGGCGGCGCTGCGGTCGGCGCTCGCGGAAGCGGGGCTGTGCCCGGCGGACATCGATCACGTCAACGCGCACGGAACCTCGACACCGCTCAACGACCTGACCGAGGCGGAGTTGATCGAGCGCGTGCTGCCGCACCGGCCAAGTGTCAGCGCCGCCAAGGGAGTTCTCGGGCACAGTCTCGGCGCGGCCGGTGCGATCGAGGCGGCGCTCACCGCCCTGACCGTCCACCGCTCCACCGTCCCGCCGATCGCCAACCTCACCCCGGACAACCTCCCCTTCGACCTGGACTGCGTCACGGGCGAGCCCCGCGAGCAGCGCGTCCGGGCCGCCGTCAGCCACTCCTTCGGGTTCGGCGGCCACAACGTGGTGCTGCTCCTCACCGCCGAGGACTGACGCCGACGACAACCGACCGAGGGCTGACGACAACCGGCCGCGGGCTGAACCGGATTGAAGTGAAGAAGGCTCAATGACCGTTCACAGCACGATCGTTCACGCCACCGTCCACATCCCCGAGGGACGCCAGAGCGTGGCCGCCGTGGAGGACCGCTTCCGGGCGGGCAGCCCCGCCGTGCCGTTGTCGCGCGGGGTGCTCCAGCGGATGTACGGGCTGGCCGAGCGCACCGTGGCCGACGACCTGGAGCAGCCCTCCGACCTGGCCGCGCACGCGGCCCGGCGCCTGTTCGAGGACACCGGCACCGATCCGGGCGGCGTGGACCTGCTCCTGTACGCCGGGATCCTCGCCGACATGGAGGAGCCGGCCACCGCCCATGTCGTCGCCGACAAACTCGGCCTGGGCTGCCCGGTGTTCGACCTGAAGAACGCCTGCAACGGAGTCCTCAACGCGCTTGAGGTCGCCGACGCGTTCATCCGCGGCGGGCAGTACCGGCGGGTGCTGGTGACCACCGCCGAGGTCAGCACCCGGGAGAGCCGCTGGCAACTGGACGACCCGGCCGACCTGTTGACCGCGCTGCCCAGCCTCAGCACCGGTGACATGGGCTCGGCGCTGCTGGTGGAGGCGGGGGAGCGGCCCGGCATCCTCGGCTCGCGGTTCTTCGCCAACTCCTGGGGCTGGCGGGCGGCGACCCTGCCCAACCCGTACGCGCAGCACCGCCGGCTCGGCCATCTCCGTATCGACTCCGCCCAGTTGGTGGGGTCGTTCGAGGGGTTGCCCGGCAAAGTGCGGGGCGCGATGCGGGAGTTGGGCGTCGAGGGCGACGACCTCGATCTCGTCTGTGTGCACCAGCCGTCGGTGCCGTTCACCAAGGTCGTCTGCGACTGGGTGGGCGTGGACCCGGGCCGGATTCTGGCCACCTTCCCCACCCACGGCAACGTGGCCACCAACACCATTCCGCTCCAGCTCGCCGCCGCGCTCGACAGCGGACGTCTCCAACGCGGGGACCTGGTCGGCATGTTCGGCTTCGCGAGCGGGGCCAGCGCGGGAGTGGTCGTCTGCCGCTGGTGAACGCCCTTGGGGACCACGACACCTCCCGAGCCCCCGACACCGTACGAACGTGAAGGCACAAGGCACCAACCATGACCACGACCCGCACCCCTCACACCCCCCACACCCCGCGCATC
>NZ_JBLTJC010000671.1:0-2723 GCF_048158785.1 Streptomyces colwelliae
GGCGGAGTCTGCTCCGGGTCCCGAACTCAAAAGGTCGCCTCCTACATAGAGCGTGATTACAGGTGTGCGAGTTTCTCCAGCACGGGGGCGGCGGCGACGATCTTCGCCCACTCGTCCTCGTCGAGGCCGTCGACCAGGCCGGCCAGGAACGCGTTGCGCTTGCGGCGGCTCTCTTCGAGCATCGCCTCGGCCTGGGAGGTCTTGGTGACGACCTTCTGGCGCCGGTCCTCGGGGTGCGGCTCCAGCTGGACCAGGCCCTTGGCCTCCAGCAGCGCCACGATGCGGGTCATCGAGGGCGGCTGCACGTGCTCCTTGCGAGCGAGCTCGCCAGGGGTCGCGCTGCCGCAGGTGGACAGGGTGCCGAGCACCGACATCTCGGTGGGGCTCAGTGACTCGTCGACCCGCTGGTGCTTGAGTCGACGGGACAACCGCATCACGGCTGATCGCAAGGAGTTCACAGCGGCAGCGTCGTCGCCATGGGTTAGGTCCGGCATGTTCTTTAGCATAACTCATTACTCTCGCTAAAGACCAATGGCGACACGCCGAGATGCCCGTGACCCTGGCCACTGAGCCTGGGGGTCCGGGGGCACCCCCCGGCAAACATCGCGTCACCCATATGAGTGATACCGGCGCGGAACGTCACCCACCGCCCGGAACCGCCCCGGACCCTCGTCTACATGGGGACCAGCGTGCTCAGCCTGCGGATAGACGGGGAGCTGCTCGAACGGCTCCGACACCATGCCTCGAAAAGGGGAATGAGCGTCCAGGACTATGTGGTCCAGACGCTCATCCGGGACGACTTCGACGAGCGGTTCCAGACCGCGGTCGACGAGACGGAGAAGTTCTACGGCGTTACGTGACGGCCCGTAGAAACGCGGGTCACGTCAGGCCCAGCGCCGGCATCAGGTAGTAGAAGCCGAACACCGCCGCCACGACGTACATCGGCACCGGGACCTCCCGGCCCCGGCCCGCCACCAGCCGCAGCACCACGAACGTGATGAAGCCCATGCCGATGCCGTTGGTGATCGAGTAGGTGAACGGCATCATCACCATCGTGATGAAGGCCGGGATCGCGATCGTGTAGTCGGCCCAGTCGATCTCCTTGACGGAGCCCGCCAGGATCAGGAAGCCCACCGCGAGCAGCGCGGGGGTGGCCGCCTGGGACGGGACCATCGTGGCGATCGGCGTGAGGAACAGCGCTACGGCGAAGAGCGCGCCCGTGACGACGTTCGCGAAGCCCGTGCGGGCGCCCTCGCCGACACCGGCCGTGGACTCCACGAAGCAGGTGGTCGCGGAGGACGAGCTGGCACCGCCGGCCGCGACCGCGATGCCGTCGACGAAGAGCACCTTGTTGATGCCGGGCATGTTGCCCTCGCCGTCGGTCAGCTTCGCCTCGTCGCTGATGCCCATGATCGTGCCCATCGCGTCGAAGAAGCACGACAGCAGGACCGTGAAGACGAAGAGGACGCCGGTCAGCACGCCGACCTTGGAGAAGCCGCCGAACAGGCTGAACTCGCCGATCAGGCCGAAGTCCGGGCTGGCGACCGGGTTTCCGGGCCACTTCGGGGTGGTCAGGCCCCAGGAGGGGATCGTCGCGACCGCGTTCACGATCACCGCGAGGACGGTCATCGTGACGATCGAGATCAGGATCGCGCCGGACACCTTGCGGACGATCAGCGCGAGGGTGAGCAGGACGCCGAGGATGAAGATCAGGACCGGCCAGCCGTTGAGGTGACCGTCGGCGCCGAGCTGGAGCGGGACGGTGGTCTGGGCGGCGTCCGGGATGCGGGAGATGAACCCGGAGTCCACGAGCCCGATCAGCATGATGAACAGGCCGATACCGATCGAGATGGCCTTGCGCAGTCCGTACGGCACGGCGTTCATGACGCGCTCGCGCAGCCCGGTGGCGACCAGCAGCATCACGACCAGGCCGGCCAGGACGACCATGCCCATCGCGTCCGGCCACGTCATGCGCGGCGCGAGCTGGAGGGCGACGACGGAGTTCACGCCGAGTCCGGCGGCGAGCGCGATCGGTACGTTGCCGATGACCCCCATGAGGAGGGTGGTGAACGCGGCCGTGACCGCGGTGGCGGTGACCAGCTGGCCGTTGTCGAGGTGGTGCCCGTACATGTCCTTCGCGCTGCCCAGGATGATCGGGTTCAGCACGATGATGTACGCCATCGCGAAGAAGGTGGCGAACCCGCCCCTGATCTCGCGGGGGAGGCTACTGCCCCGTTCGGAGATCTTGAAGTAGCGGTCGAGGGCGGTCTGCATTGGATGTTCCTACGAGCAGAAGTGGACAGACGGAAACCGTTTCAGTATGAACATATGAAGACGTCAGGCGCTATCTCCGCGCGTAGACCGGCGTGGGGCCGAGTGTCCGCCGAGCGCCTTGTGCCGCCTCGTAAGCTGGGGGCATGGCGAAGTGGACACCGACACACGAGGCACCCGAGCCCCTTGAGGGCCCGATCGTCCCGACGATCATCGGCCTCACGATCCTCTGGTTCGTCCTCTTCCTGGTACAGCTCCCCTTCTACGGCTGGTTCGACGACCACGGTCATCTGTGGTGGCTGTGGACCTGCCTGGCCGGGAGCGGGCTCGCGCCCCGCGTCGTCGAAGTCCTCCAGCAGCAGGCCGTGGCGCAGGAAGTACCGGGCGCCGTTGTTCCAGTGGCGCCAGCTCACGTCGTCCATCGGGAACCGGCCCTCGGCGAGCTGCTTCTC
>NZ_JBLTJC010000672.1:0-2712 GCF_048158785.1 Streptomyces colwelliae
CCGGTTTGACTCAACGTCAGCTTGCCGAGCGGGCGATGGTCGACGAGGAGACGATCGCGTCGGTCGAGCAGGGCAGGCGTCGGCTGATGCCGTCGCTCGCAAAGACGCTGGACAGAATCCTCGACACCCGCACCCGACAACGAACCGGTGCGCCCCGGAAAATCAGAGTGACGCTATGACCCTGTCCGCCAGGATGTACACGTTCTCCTCGCCGCACGCGAAGGTCAGGGTGTAGGCGCCCGAGATTCCGGAGCCGCCCAGGAGGAACGGGGTTTCGCCGGCGCGGAGGGCTGCGGCGAGGCGTTCGGCGGTTTCGCGGTGGCCCGGGGTCATGCAGAGGGTGGTGCCGTCGACGAAGACATAGACGTCGAGGGTGCCCAGGGGGCCGGGGCGGACGTCGGCCAGTTCCACGGCGGCCTCGGCGAGTTCCTCCAGCGTCGCCACCGTGCGTTCGTGGTCGTTCGCCACCGGTGACTGGGCCGGGACGAAGTCCGGGTGGGACGGGTGGCGGCGGCGGGCCGCGGCCAGTTCGGGGGACTCCCCGGCGAACTCGTCGGCGTCCGCGGACAGCTCGGTGACCGGCTCCAGCGGTTCGAGGCCCACGAAGTCGCTCTGGCGGGGCATGAAGAGCTCACTGTCGGGCAGACCCAGCAGGGTCGGCACCTCGGTGTCGCGGGCTTCCTGCGCGGCCCAGAAGGCCCGCGCCTCGGCAAGTTCCCGCTCCCGTTCCTCGGCCAGCGCCTCGGCCACGGCGGCGCGTATCTCATCCGCGTCGGCATGGTTGCGGGCGGCGGGCACGAGCGCCCGTACGGCGGCGGCCCGGCCCTCGGCCAGTTCGGTGTGCAGGTCCGCCACCTGTCGACGGAGCACCAACAGGGTGCGCAGGACGGCGACGCCCACGGCGCCTGTGGCGGCCGTGGTGAGCAGCAAAGCGATCGGCATGGCGCTCACTGACGTACTCCCGGTTCAAAGTCGACCCCCGACTTCCTACATCAGCTTGAAGGGCGGACTAACCAGCTGTCAGTGCGTAACGTCACGAAACGGGCAGGACTTTGGGCCCGATGTTTGGTGGTGAAACGGTCCTGACCTGGGAAAATCCCTCTCCGAAGGGAGATAGGTCACATCCTGGGGGAGATTGGATCACAAATCGGCCCAGAACCCAGGTGGTTACTGGGTTCCGGGCCTGAGGGTGACGCAAAGTTCCCGCGCGATTACGGGGAGTTGGTCAGCTGAGGCGCTCGATGACCATCGCCATGCCCTGGCCGCCGCCGACGCACATCGTCTCCAGACCGAACTGCTTGTCGTGGAACTGGAGGGAGTTGATCAGCGTGCCGGTGATGCGGGCGCCGGTCATGCCGAAGGGGTGGCCGACCGCGATCGCGCCGCCGTTCACGTTCAGCTTCTCCAGCGGGATGTTCAGGTCGCGGTAGGACGGGATCACCTGGGCGGCGAACGCCTCGTTGATCTCGAACAGGTCGATGTCGTCGACGGTGAGACCGGCGCGGCCCAGCGCCTGCTTGGACGCCTCGACCGGGCCGAGGCCCATGATCTCGGGGGAGAGGCCGGAGACGCCGGTCGACACGATCCGGGCCAGCGGGGTCAGGCCCAGCTCGCGGGCCTTCGTGTCGCTCATGATGACGACCGCGGCGGCGCCGTCGTTCAGCGGGCAGCAGTTGCCGGCCGTGACCAGGCCGTCGGGGCGGAACACCGGCTTCAGGCCGGAGACGCCCTCCAGGGTGACGCCGGCGCGCGGGCCGTCGTCCTTCGACACGACGGTGCCGTCGGGCAGCGTGACCGGGGTGATCTCGCGCTCCCAGAAGCCGTTCTTGATGGCTTCCTCGGCGAGGTTCTGCGAGCGGACGCCGAACTCGTCCATGTCCTGGCGGGTGACGCCCTTGATCCGGGCGAGGTTCTCCGCGGTCTGCCCCATCGCGATGTACGGGTCGGGGAGCAGGCCGTCCTCGCGCGGGTCGTGCCAGCTCGCGCCCTCGCTCGCGGCGACCTCGGCGGTACGGGCCTCGGCCTCGGCGAAGATCGGGTTGTGCGTGTCCGGGAGGCTGTCGGAGTTGCCCTTCACGAACCGGGAGACCATCTCGACACCGGCCGAGATGAAGACGTCGCCCTCGCCGGCCTTGATGGCGTGCAGCGCCATGCGGCTGGTCTGGAGGGACGACGAACAGTAACGGGTGATCGTGCAGCCCGGCAGGTGGTCCATGCCCATCTGTACGGCGACGATCCGGCCGAGGTTGCTGCCCTGCTCGCCGCCGGGGAGGCCGCAGCCGAGCATCAGGTCCTCGATGAGCTTCGGGTCCAGCTCGGGGACCTTGGCGAGGGCGGCCTCGATGATCGTGGCGGTGAGGTCGTCGGGGCGCAGGTCCTTGAGGGAGCCCTTGAAGGCGCGGCCGATGGGGGAGCGGGCGGTCGAGACGATGACGGCTTCGGGCATCACGGCTCCATTGGCGTACGTACGGTGATGTGCGGGGCTTCTTGGGAAGTTACCCGTACGTATGGCGAAGGTCACGGGGATCGCTGTGTGACTCTGGCCGCAGTTTCTAAGCGCTTGCTTGGGCCTCCGGCGGATGGGCGGACGCGGTCGCGGGTGATGTCCTCGATTCGCCAGGAGCTGGTGCCGAGGGTGAAGACGTCGCCCACCCGGGACTCGTAGACCATCTCCTCGTCCAGCTCGCCGACCCTGCCGCCGCCCTTCTTGGG
>NZ_JBLTJC010000673.1:0-2709 GCF_048158785.1 Streptomyces colwelliae
AGTTCCCTCAGCCCGCCGTCGCCGGTGTGCCGGTCCCTCATACCCTCTCCCGGGAGTTCATCATGTCCGGACCCTTCTTCAACTCGCCCTCCTCCCTGAGCCGTCGGGGCTTTCTCGCCGCCACCGGACGGCCAGCGGCCCATGCGCCACGCGGGCAGCGCGACCCGGGTCAGCAGCCGGTCCCAGCCCGCGTACGCCAGGCCCACCTGTTCCTGCGCGACGATCCGCAGGCCGTAGTCCACAGCCTGTGCACGCTCGGCGGCCGCGGCGGCCACGCCCCGCTCCATCTCGGCCGCGTGCCCCCGGCAACTGCGCAGCAGCAGCCGGGCGACCCAGCCGACACCGGCGAGCACCGAACGGAACACGGGACCGCGCGGTGCCGAGGTCACGGCCACCGCCGCGTCCAGCCCCCGTACGAAACGGCGGGCCGCGGCTATGTCCGGGTGCGCGGACGGTCCCGTACCGGCGACGACCGGCGCGAGCACCGCGCGCAGCTCGCCCACCCGCATCCACCACAGGAACGGCGAGCCGATGACGAGGACCGGCGAGGCGGTCGTACGACGGGAACGCCCCGGGGTGAGGCCGCGTACGCCGGTGATCTCGTCGCGGTTCTCCTGCGGGGGCGGGCCGTGGGACGGGTGGGTGCGGTCCTCCAGCCAGCTGTCGCAGTCCGGGGTGAGCGCTATCGCGGACGGCGCGGGGACGTCGAGACGGTCGGCGAGGTCGCGCACCAGGCGATACAGGTCGGGGGCCGACTCCTCGGCGATCGCGACCGTAGGACTCACGGCCGGGCGGGCCCGCGCGACGACCAGCGCGATGGCACCGGCCGCGAGCAGCACGACGACCGCGGCCACGCCCATGATCCAGCGGGCGAGATCCCAGCCCCGGCCCACGAGATGGCCGGCGGAACCCCCGGCGAGCAGGATCACCGCGACGGCGGCGGGCAACAGGGCGACGGCCAGCGCCCGGCTGCGGATCCGCAGCACGGCCAAGGCACGGGACCGCGCCGCCTGCGCGCCCGCTTCCACACCCACACCCATACCGGTCACGACCGGACCTCACCCCCTCCGTGCTGTCCCGCTCTGCTGGCGTTGCTCACTCCCCCACTGTGGCACCCGCCACTGACATCGCAATGCCGGTGGGCCAAGTGCCGGAACGCTTGCGCCGCACCATAGTTGGGGCCCCGGTCCCCGTCAGCCGGTTGGGGCATCGGTCACTCGATGGAATGGCTCAGGGGAAAGCTGGATGACGGAGGGCAAGGATCAGGCCCCGAATCGTGAGACGGATTCGGGGCCTGCCGGGTTTATCGGTGCGCGGGGAAGCTTGGTGCGCTGGGGAGCTTGGTGCGCTGGGGAGCTTGGTGCGCGGGGGAGCTTGGTGCGCTGGGGAGCTTGGGTCAGCTGTCCGCCGCCGCCTGTGCCGCGATGTCCGTGCGGTGCTGGGAGCCGTCGAGGCGGACGCGGGCCACGGCCGCGTACGCGCGCTCGCGGGCCTGCGTGAGATCCGCGCCGGTCGCCGTGACGGAGAGGACACGGCCGCCCGCGCTGACGACGTCGTCGCCGTCGTACTTGGTCCCGGCGTGCAGCACGTACGCGTGCGGGGCGTCCTGCGCCGCCACCTCGTCGAGGTCGGTGATCGGGTCGCCGGTGCGCGGGGTGCCGGGGTAGTTGTGCGAGGCGATGACGACGGTGACCGCCGCGTCCTCGCTCCAGCGCAGGGGGGCCAGGTCCTCGAGGGTGCCGTCGGCGGCGGCGAGCAGGATGCCGGCCAGCGGGGTCTTCAGGCGGGCCAGGACCACCTGGGTCTCCGGGTCGCCGAAGCGGGCGTTGAACTCGATGACCCGCACACCACGGGACGTGATCGCGAGACCGGCGTAGAGGAGGCCGGAGAAGGGGGTGCCACGGCGGCGCATCTCGTCGACGGTGGGCTGGAGGACGGTCTGAAGTACTTCCTCCACCAGCTTCGGGTCGGCCCACGGCAGCGGGGAGTACGCGCCCATGCCGCCGGTGTTCGGGCCCTCGTCGCCGTCCAGCGCGCGCTTGAAGTCTTGCGCGGGCTGGAGGGGTACGACGGTCACGCCGTCGGTGATCGCGAAGAGCGACACCTCGGGGCCGTCGAGGAACTCCTCGATGACGACCCGCTCGCAGGCGTTGGCGTGCGCCTTCGCGGCTTCGAGGTCGGCGGTGACGACTACGCCCTTGCCGGCGGCCAGTCCGTCGTCCTTCACGACGTACGGCGCACCGAAGGCGTCGAGGGCTTCCTCGACCTCTTCCGGGGTCGTACAGACATAGGAGCGGGAGGTGGGGACACCGGCCGCGGCCATCACTTCCTTGGCGAAGGCCTTGGAGCCCTCCAGCTGCGCGGCCTCCCCGGAGGGGCCGAAGACCGGGATGCCCGCCTCGCGCACGGCGTCGGCGACCCCGGCGACGAGGGGTGCCTCCGGGCCGACCACGACGAGCTCGGCACCGAGTTCGGTGGCCAGCGCGGCTACGGCTGCGCCGTCGAGGGCGTTGACCTGGTGCAGCTCGGCCACCTCTGCGATGCCGGCGTTGCCGGGGGCGCAGTGCAGGGCGGTGACGTCGGGGTCTAGGGACAGGGAGCGGCAGAGGGCGTGTTCGCGGGCACCGGTACCGATGACGAGGACCTTCACGGGGTCAGCCTAGGTCACGGTCGAGGTGAGGTTGGTCGGGGTGGGGGTTGGTGTGGGCG
>NZ_JBLTJC010000674.1:0-2692 GCF_048158785.1 Streptomyces colwelliae
GGGAGAGAGTCCGGGAACGGCCTGAGCGCGGCGCACACACGCGCGCCGCGCTCAGCACAGGCAAGGGAGACGACTCGCAGGCCGGCTCCCGGGCTCCCGGCTCCCGGAGGGACCCGCGGAGGGGGTCGTAGATCTACTTCTACTCCTCGACCGTAAGTCCCCTGCGCAGCCGCACCAGGGTCCGCGACAGCAGTCGCGACACGTGCATCTGCGAGATGCCCAGCTCGTCGCCGATCTCCGACTGCGTCATGTTGGCGACGAAGCGCAGGGAGAGGATCTGCCGGTCCCGGGACGGGAGTTCGGCGATCAGGGGCTTCAACGACTCGACGTACTCGATGCCTTCGAGTCCGTGGTCCTCGTAGCCGATACGGTCCGCGAGGGCGCCCTCGGAGTCGTCCTCCTCCGGCTGCGCGTCAAGTGAGCTGGCCGTGTAGGCATTTGACGCCGCCATGCCCTCGACGACCTCCTCCTTGGAGATCTTCAGGCGCTGCGCCAACTCGGCCACGGTGGGGGCGCGGTCGAGTTGCTGGGCCAGTTCGTCGCCGGCCTTGGCCAGGTCGAGCCGGAGTTCCTGAAGCCGGCGCGGGACGCGCACGGACCACGAGGTGTCGCGGAAGAAGCGCTTGATCTCACCGACGATGGTCGGCATCGCGAAGGTCGGGAACTCGACGCCGCGGCTCATCTCGAAGCGGTCGATCGCCTTGATCAGGCCGATGGTGCCGACCTGGATGATGTCCTCCATCGGCTCGCTGCGCGAGCGGAAGCGGGAGGCGGCGAACTTGACCAGCGCGAGGTTGAGTTCGACGAGGGTGTTGCGGACGTACGAGTACTCGTGCGTGCCTTCCTCGAGCGATTCGAGCCGCTCGAAGAGGGTCTTGGAGAGCGCCCGTGCGTCTACGGCGCCGACCTCGTCGTACGGGGGGATCTCGGGGAGCCCCTCGATGGGATTGGGATCCAGTTGTGCCGGTGGGGGTGTCGACGTCGCTGTCGGGGTAGGCGATGCGTCGAGCCGGGGTGACATGGCGTCCTCCATCGTTCTCGGCATATGGCTGCCGAAGCCGGTGCGTGCACTGCGGAGTGCGGCGCCTCCAAAGCCGTCGTGTCGGTCGGTCGGTCGTATCGACAGTCGGGGCGAGAGCCGGTCGGTGGCCGGACTTGTCCGTCGTATCGAATGTCCAAATACTTGTCTCTACTAGCCCTACCCGTTTTCCGGAGCCCGCCGCAAGTGCGCTGTGCACCCATATGTCCCTTTGTGGGCGGTTGTTCGGGTGTTGGAGAGTGTGAGGAAGGCGTAGTGTTCCAGGGCGAACGTCAACAGCCACGACCTCGGGAGAGAGAGACGGCATGGACCGCGGCACGGTCGGCAGCGCACAGTCTGGCCGGCTTCTGGTCGAGGTGCGGAAACAGGGCCTCAGCGCTGTCGTGACACCGGCGGGTGAGTTGGATCACCACACCGCCGATCTGTTGCGCGAACCGCTGGAGGACCTGCTCGCCCATGGGTACGCACGGCTCGTCGTGGACTGCTCACGGCTGGAGTTCTGCGACTCCACGGGCCTGAACGTACTGCTCGGCGCGCGCCTGAAGGCGGAAGCCGCAGATGGCGGGGTGCACCTCGCGGGGATGAAGCCCGCGGTGGCGCGCGTGTTCGAGATCACAGGGGCGGAAGCGGTCTTCACCGTCCACGACACCCTCGCGGCCGCCCTCGCCGACGAGTCCGGCTGAGCCCCGTTCTCCCCGTGTGACCGGCGGATTCCCCGTGCCTCGTCTTCCGTGCCGAGTAAGGGGTGTTTTGCCGGTTCGCTCGGGCAGGAGAACATCTGAACCTGTCGAGACCCCGAGCGACGAAATCGCTCCTGATCCACGTACTGACTCTTGAACACGTACCGACTGACTCTTGAACACGTACCGACTCTTGAATCGTGAACCGGTGAATCGGTGAGGTGAAGCGCTGATGAGCACCACCCGGCCCTACCCGCCGGGCGACCGCCCGGAGTCCGGTGGCGCCGCGGAGGCGCCCGCCGGAGGCGCTGCCGTGCCGTCCGTCGGGGACGACGCCGAACCGGCCGTGGGCCGGAACACCCGCAGGCTCAGTTTCGCGGGCGAGAGCGGGGTCGTACCACTGGCCCGCGACTTCGCCCGCCAAGCTCTGTACGCCTGGGGCTGGCTGCCCGCCGAGGGCGCCGACCGGCGCGCCGCCGCCGAGGACGTGCTCCTCGTCGTCTCCGAACTGGTCACCAACGCCTGCCTGCACGCCGAAGGCCCGGACGAGATGTGGATCACCTGCGACAACAAGGTGATCCGGGTCGAGGTCTCCGACCGCGGCACGGGCCAGCCCGCCCCCAGAACCCCGCACCGCGCGGGCCGCCCCGGCGGCCACGGCATGTTCATCGTGCAGCGGCTGTGCCTGGACTGGGGGGTCGTCCGCGCCCCGGGAGTCACCGGCAAGACGGTCTGGGCGGAACTGGGCGCACCTGCCTAGCCCGTCCCCATGGGCTGACCGGCCAATCGGCCGATCGGCTGTTCCATGGGGCTGAGAAATTCGTTTCCCCGCCCGCCGACCCGGTCCTACGCTCGTCCCCAACGCGCTGACGGAGACGAGTACCCCGGGTCCCGCGAGCCGAGAGAGCCGCCGACGCTGTGAAGGCGGCCTCGCACCCCGGGCGAATCCCCTCCCGAGCGCGGGGAGGAACGG
>NZ_JBLTJC010000675.1:0-2681 GCF_048158785.1 Streptomyces colwelliae
GCACGAACCCCCAGTCCCGCGGAGCCCGAGCCGCTCCGGTCGTCCGGTCGGGCCCCGCCGCGAACCCCGACGCCCGCCCGCCGACGCGGTAGGGAACAGGATGGAAGCCACCCGCGCGGACCGTGGCGACCACCGTCC
Organism: Streptomyces colwelliae; assembly: GCF_048158785.1. Lineage (NCBI taxonomy): Bacteria > Bacillati > Actinomycetota > Actinomycetes > Kitasatosporales > Streptomycetaceae > Streptomyces > Streptomyces colwelliae. Next base: position 139 of record NZ_JBLTJC010000675.1, read on the forward strand.
AGAAGACATGGCGCCGGGAGGAGACCGGCCCGGCGTGCACGACCAGCCGCCCCCGGTCCGTGAGCGCGCGGCGGGCGAGGCCGTAGAACTCCTGGGAGTACAGCTTCGTGCTGGCGGTGATGCCGGGGTCGGGGAGATCCGCGATGACCACGTCGTACGACCCCGGGCGGACCCCGCGCAGCAGGTCGAAGGCGTCGCCCGTGGTCACGTGGACGCGCGGGTCGTCGTAGACATGACCGTTCAAACCGGACAGAGCAGGATCGTGGCGGGCCAGCCGGACGACGCCCGCGTCGCGTTCGACGATGTCGACGCGGCGCACGCCCCGGTGGCGCAGCACCTCGCGGGCGGCGAGACCGTCGCCGCCGCCGAGGACGAGCACGCGCGCGTGGGGGCCGTTCATCGCGGGGGCGACGAGTGCCTCGTGGTAGCGGTTCTCGTCGCGTCCGCTGACCCGCAGGCGGCCGTCGAGGAAGAGGTCCAGGGGACGGCCGTGGTCGCCGCCGGTGAGGACGACCTCCTGGACGTCGGTCTGGAGCGCGACGCGGACGTCCTTGCCGTAGACCGCGTGCCGCGCGGCCCGTTCGAAGTCGTCGACCAGTACGGCGGCGGAGGCGAGCAGGCCGAGGACGGTGAGGTTGGCGATGACCAGGAGCCAGCGGCCCCGGCGGGTCAGGTCGCGGCGGAACAGACCCAGGACCAGCGAGCCGCCGGCGACCACGTTGACCGTGCCGGTGAGCAGGGTGCCGGTCAGCTGGCCCAGGAACGGCAGCAGCAGGAAGGGGAACGCCAGCCCGCCGACCAGCGCACCGACGTAGTCCGCCGCGAACAGATCGGCGACCGCACCCCCCGCGTCCTGACGGCGGATCCGCTGGATCAACTCCATCAGCAGCGGAACCTCCGCGCCGATCAGCAGACCGATGGCCAGGGAGAACGCGACCAGGAGACAGCGCGGGCCCTGCGCCCACAGCCCGCCCCAGTTCCCGGTCCAGGCGAAGACCGCGTACAACGCCATCGCGCTGCACCCGCCGATCAGCGCGAGGGCCGCCTCGACCGCGCCGAAACCGGCCGCCGCGTGCCAGCGCAGGCGTTTCGCGGCGAGCGAGCCGATGCCCATCGCGAACACCATGACGGACAGGACGACGGACGCCTGGGTGACCGAGTCGCCGATCAGGTACGAGGCGAGGGCGACGAGTTCGAGTTCGTACACGAGTCCGCAGGCCGCGCAGACGAAGACGCACGCGAGCACCAGGAACCGGCCCGTGCCCGGCCGTACGGGCAGCCGCGCGGGGCCTGCCCACGGTGGCTGGGTACCCGGCCGGGCCGGCGCGTGCGGTTCGATCACGCTGCGACGTTACGTCACATGACGGGCACGCTTCGTCACCCACACGTGTGGAATGTGTTTACAACGGCCGGGGTCGGTGCCGGCCGCACAACTCATACAGGGGAGGGCACGCCATGCCCCACCGGCACCCGCACCCCCACCCGCGTCCGTGTCGCCACCAGCTGCCCGTCCTGCGGATAGGCGTGCCAGGTGCGCCAGTGCACGTGGCCCTCGTGCCGCTGGGCGAGCATCGCGGTGAAGGCGTGCGGGCTGCCGGGGAAGACCCCGGCCAGGCCGTTGGGATGGTCGGCGACGAGGGCCAGCAGTTCCTGGGCGCGGCCCGCGAACTGCCCCGGGGACAGCACCTCGACCCGGGCCGCGAACTCGTACTCCCAGTCGCCGAACCGCTTGGCCACCCCGAGCGGCAGCGGCGTGCTGGAACCCGGGATGCACGCGACCGTCTCCGAACAGCTGCCCCGCTCCTCGTCCAGGAGTACCTGGTGGGACGCGCCGAGCAGTCTCAACTGGAGCTTCGCACCGGCCAGTTCGAGATCGAGCGTGGCCAGGGCGGGAAGCGGCTCGCGCCCCAGGGTCCAGGCGAGGTCGGCCGCGCGCGTATCGGTGTAGGAGGTCTTCAGGGTCGTGAGCATGGATCGGCTCCGCTAGCACGCAAAGAAAGGGGAGGTAAGGGGAGGTGTGGGGGTCCGGCACACCCCGGCCGACACCGGGACAACGGCCCGGTCAGCCCAGTGAGGAGAAGGTGTTTGCAGGCGCCCGAGGGGTTGCGTTGGGGCTGCGTTGGTGATTTAGAGGGAATCATGAGCGGTGGCGCCACCACAGCGTTTTTACCCAACTTCGTGGGGTTTCCATCCCTCAGGGGGCTGCACAGCTCAACTGTTCAACCTGGGCGTACGCCCAGGCGTGTCAGGCGCGCGCCGGAGCGCCCGCCGGGAGCGGTCTCCCGACGGGCGCTCCGACCCCCCGTCCGATACCTTTCGATACCTTTCGCGGCGCTCAGCTGCCCCGTGTCAGCTGTCACCGCGTCCGGACCGTCCGGTCACCGCGTCCGGGTCAACTGCCCCCGCCGCAGCCGCCCTGACCGCGGAGGACCTGTGCGCGGCGCTCGCCGCCCAACTCCCGTCCGGGAAGGTGGTGTTCAGGACGGCGAAGGAGGGCGAGACCACCTCCCCCTTCTCCTTCGCCCGCTCCTACGGGATGGACA
>NZ_JBLTJC010000676.1:0-2677 GCF_048158785.1 Streptomyces colwelliae
ACATCCCACCGGGCACCCCGCCGAACCCTCGTCGTCGGCCCACGAGGACCCCGTACCGCAGCTGGCGGACCGGGAACCGGCACCGGCGGCCGGGTCGCCGGCCTGAGGTGCGTGTGACGCACGTCAATCCGGGCCGGTTTGCGTCGGGGGGTGGTGGGTGCGTAAGGTGGTAGATCGTTTGATCCCATTGCCCGGCGCCACTGTAGAGCGCGCCGTGTGGCGCGTACTCTCCCTTGCCGTGGCGGACCGCATTGAGGCGGTCGATAGCGAATCACGGAGTTGACGGGCGCGTGCCGACGGATACTCCGGAAGGTTTCGCATTCGCATGTCCATTTCCAGTACTGATCACATCGTCATGCCCGAGAACGAGAACGAGGGCGACGAGACGGCCGTAGAGGCCACCACCGAGGCGGCCCCCGAGGTCACCTTCGCGTCCCTCGGTCTCCCCGAGGGCATCGTGCGCAAGCTCGCGCAGAACGGTGTGACAGCCCCCTTCCCGATCCAGGCGGCGACCATCCCGGACGCCCTGGCCGGCAAGGACATCCTCGGCCGTGGCCGCACCGGCTCCGGCAAGACCCTCTCGTTCGGTCTGCCGCTGCTCGCGACGCTGTCCGGCGGCCGCACCGAGAAGAAGCGCCCCCGCGGCATCATCCTCACCCCGACCCGCGAGCTCGCGATGCAGGTGGCGGACGCCCTCCAGCCCTACGGCGACGTCCTCGGCCTGAAGATGAAGGTCGTCTGCGGCGGCACGTCGATGGGCAACCAGATCTACGCCCTGGAGCGCGGCGTCGACGTCCTCGTCGCCACCCCGGGCCGCCTGCGCGACATCATCAACCGCGGCGCCTGCTCCCTCGAGGACGTGCGGATCGCCGTACTCGACGAGGCCGACCAGATGTCCGACCTGGGCTTCCTGCCCGAGGTCACCGAGCTGCTCGACCAGATCCCGGCCGGCGGCCAGCGCATGCTGTTCTCGGCGACCATGGAGAACGAGATCTCCACGCTGGTCAAGCGCTACCTGAAGGACCAGGTCACGCACGAGGTCGACAGCGCGCAGGGCAACGTCACGACGATGTCCCACCACATCCTCATCGTGAAGCCCAAGGACAAGGCGCCGGTCACCGCCGCGATCGCCTCCCGCAAGGGCCGCACGATCATCTTCGTCCGCACCCAGCTGGGCGCCGACCGCATCGCCGAGCAGCTGCGCGAGTCCGGCGTGAAGGCCGACGCGCTGCACGGCGGCATGACGCAGGGCGCCCGTACGCGGACGCTGGCGGACTTCAAGGAGGGCTACGTCAACGCGCTCGTCGCGACCGACGTCGCCGCCCGCGGTATCCACGTCGACGGCATCGACCTGGTCCTGAACGTGGACCCGGCCGGCGACCACAAGGACTACCTGCACCGCGCGGGCCGCACCGCGCGTGCCGGTCGTACGGGCACCGTCGTCTCGCTCTCGCTGCCGCACCAGCGCCGGCAGATCTTCCGGCTGATGGAGGACGCGGGCGTCGACGCCGGGCGTCACATCATCAACACCGGTACGGCCTTCGAGCCCGAGGTCGCCGAGATCACCGGCGCCCGTTCGATGACCGAGGTGCAGGCCCAGTCGGCGGGCGACGCCGCGCAGCAGGCCGAGCGTGAGGTCACCCAGCTCACCAAGGAGCTGGAGCGGGCCACGCGCCGCGCCGCCGAGCTCCGCGAGGAGTCCGACCGCCTGATCGCCCGCGCCGCGCGCGAGCGGGGCGAGGACCCGGAGACGGCGGTCGCCGAGGCCGCCGCCGTGGTCGAGGCCGCTGCCGCCGAGCAGTCGGCCGTCGCCGAGGCGCCGGTGCGCGAGGAGTCCTCCTCCTACGACCGTCCGCGTCAGCAGCGTGACGACCGTGGCAACTACGAGCGCCGTGACCGTCGTGACGACCGTGGCGGCGACCGCGGTGGCCGTTCCTTCGAGCGTCGTGACGAGCGTCCCTCGGGTGGTTTCCGTCGGGACGACCGTGGCGGCAACGACCGTGGTGGCCGTTCTTTCGAGCGTCGTGACGACCGTCCGTCCGGTGGTTTCCGTCGTGACGACCGCGGTGGCAACGACCGTGGCGGCGACCGTGGTGGCCGTTCTTTCGACCGTCGTGACGAGCGTCCCTCGGGTGGTTTCCGCCGGGACGACCGTGGCGGCAACGACCGCGGTGGCGACCGTGGCGGCTTCCGCCGCGACGACCGTCCCTCGGGCGGCTTCAACAGCGACCGTCGTGACGGCGACCGTGGTGGCCGTTCTTTCGAGCGTCGTGACGACCGTCCGTCCGGTGGTTTCCGCCGCGACGACCGCGGTGGCAGCGAGCGTCCGGCCTCGGGCGGCTTCCGTCGCGACGACCGTCCCGCGACCGGTCACCGGGGCAGCGACCGCCCGTTCAACCGTGACCGCCAGGGCGACCGCCCCGGCTTCCGCGCCGGCGGCCACGACCGTCCGGGCCACCGCGGCACGACCGGCACGGGCACCGGCACCGGTTCCTTCGGCCGCCGCGACGACAAGCCCCGCTGGAAGCGCAACGGCTGACGTCAAGTGACGTAGCAGAGCAGTGAGATGGCCCCCGCCCGGGTTCGGGCGGGGGCCATTTTCGCGCGCTCTCGGCTGTGTGTTGACTGCATGATCGGCCGACTTCTGTGGGGGATGTGACGGCTGGGGGCCGGGGGC
>NZ_JBLTJC010000677.1:0-2667 GCF_048158785.1 Streptomyces colwelliae
CGACGAGACCAACCCGCACCACACCGCGCCCCCCGCTCCCCCCGCTCAACCGCCGGGGGCATACCGTGAGGAGTCGTACGCCTGAGCAGGGCGCCTGAGCCGGGAGGAGACAACGGGATGGGCAGCCGCACCGCGCTGGTCGAGGATCTGATGGAGCGCTTTCCGCATGTGCCGCGGGAGGCCGTCTTCAAGGAGGACCTGCTGCGCGGGGGTGTCGCCTTCGACCCGTCCGCGCTCAGTGACAACGAGGGCGGTGAGGTGAAGCCGAAGTCGTACTTCATCTTCTCCTTCGACCACGGCACGCTCCCGGAGCTGGGCGAGGCCGCGCTCAGGCGCCCGCCCGAGGAGATCATCCTCACCGGCGGCCCGTACGACCTGCGACGGACCGTCGTCTCCGTGCGCGTGAACCCGGCGTCGCCGTACCGCGTGGCCTCCGACGAGGACGGTGTCCTCGGCCTGTACCTCGACGGGAAGCGGATCGCGGACGTCGGTGTGCCGCCGATGCCGGAGTACTACAAGCACAAGCTCGCCAACGGGAAGTCCGTCATGGAGGTGGCCCCGACCATCCAGTGGGGCTACCTGATCTACCTGACCGTCTTCCGCGTCTGCCAGTACTTCGGCGCCAAGGAGGAGTGCCAGTACTGCGACATCAACCACAACTGGCGCCAGCACAAGGCCGCCGGGCGCCCGTACACCGGAGTCAAGGACGTCGAGGAGGTCCTCGAAGCCCTGGAGATCATCGACCGCTACGACACCGCGAAGGTGTCCACCGCCTACACCCTCACCGGCGGCGCGATCACCAAGACCGTCGCCGGGCGCGACGAGGCCGACTTCTACGGCCACTACGCCAAGGCCATCGAGGAGCGCTTCCCGGGCCGCTGGATCGGCAAGGTCGTCGCCCAGGCGCTGCCCAAGGACGATGTGCAGCGGTTCAAGGACTACGGCGTGCAGATCTACCACCCCAACTACGAGGTGTGGGACGAATATCTGTTCAAGCTGCACTGCCCCGGCAAGGAGCGCTATGTCGGCCGCGCCGAGTGGCACAAGCGCATCCTCGACTCTGCGGAGATCTTCGGCGCGCGCAACGTGATCCCCAACTTCGTGGCCGGCGTGGAGATGGCGGAGCCGTTCGGCTTCAAGACCGTCGACGAGGCGATCGCGTCGACGACCGAGGGCCTGCGCTTCTTCATGTCGCAGGGCATCACGCCCCGGTTCACGACCTGGTGCCCGGAGCCCACCACCCCGCTGGGCAAGGCCAATCCGCAGGGCGCTCCGCTGGAGTACCACATCCGTCTGCTGGAGGCCTACCGCTCCACGATGGAGGACTTCGGGCTCAAGTCCCCGCCCGGATACGGCGAACCAGGCCCCGGCCGCGCGGTTTTCTCCGTCAGTTCCTTCATGGACAGTCTTCCCGCCGAGCCTGCCGAGGAGCCCGCGCCTTTGTAAGGTAACGGTGTGGCCAACTCCTGTGACAGGTGAGCCGGGAGAGGCTCGGACACGTACAACTGCATAGAGGCGACTGACAGTCACCGCAATTGAATACGTGGCTTGTCAGTTGTGTGGGACGCGTGAAAGGCTCTGGCCCTGTCACGAGGCAGCCCCCCTCCAACTTGCTTACTGTCAGAGCTAGTTGGCCGTCATTCGTGGATGCAGGAGACCCATGCCCGACCTGCCGACTCCTCAGGACGCCGCTGAGGCAGCGCTGTTCACCGAGAGCTGGGACGCCGTGCTGTCCTACGCCGACCTGTGCACGTCCGGAGCCGAATCGGCCACCGAACTGGCCGGCGAGGCCTTCGCGCTCGGCATCCAGGAGGCCCGCTCCGCCGGGTCCGGTCCGATGCGTGGTCCGGCCCGTCGGGTGCTGCCGGTGATACCGCTGCTGCTGACCGCCGTACGGACCACGGCGGCGGCGTGGGAGTTCGCCGGGCGGGGGCACCGGCTCGACCCGGACCTGCGGCTGTGGCTCAACTCGGAGAAGGCGGCCCGCTACCACGGCATGCCGTTGCAGCGCCCGATCGCCCTGCGTGGTCTGCGGGATCTCCAGGAGGCGGACGCGGCGCTGCTGTGGCTGGCCGAGGTCGAGGCCTTGCCGCTGCCCGTCGTGGCCCGCCGGCTCGGCCTCGACCCGGCGCTCGTCTCCAGCGAACTCGCCCAGGTGCGGGGCCTGTTCAGGGACCGCTGCCACCGCAACCACCTCGACACCCCGATGGCAGCGGAGTGCCGCAGCTACGCCCGGCTGCTGGACGCGGTGACCCGTTCGCCGGCCGCCGACACACCCGAGGACCTCTCACGGCACCTCGCCACCTGCGTGCAGTGCGCGGAAGCGGCCGCCTGCCTGCGACTGGCGGGCGGCGGACTGCCCGCGGCCCTCGCGGGCGGGGTGATCGGCTGGGGCGGCCTCGCCTATCTGGAACGCCGCCGCCGGGCCGCCGAGGTACGGCTGGGCGCGGGGCGTCCCGCGGCCGAACTCGAGGCCGGGGAACCGAAGGAGGGCGCGAGCAAGGCGCGCCTCGTGCGCAACGGACTGCTCGCCGCGGCCGTGGTGCTGTCGCTGGTGGCGCTCGGGTTGTCGATGATGCCGATGGGCGGCTCCGGGCACGACAACGCGGCCGGCGACGACGCCGACAGCCAGCCGGTGGGGGATCCCGCCCCCACCCTGTCCTCCGT
>NZ_JBLTJC010000678.1:0-2663 GCF_048158785.1 Streptomyces colwelliae
GTGTCGGGGGCGGCGGGCAGGGCGACGGCCTGTGTGCCGAGACCGACGGTCAGGGCGGCGGCTGCCGCGGCCGCCGCGATCGAGCGTAGGGATGGCATGAGCGCTTCCTTTCTCGGTGGTACGGAACGGATGAAGCCGCCCCGGGATCCGGGGCGGCTCGTCGCGCGGCGATCAGCAGTTGCGCAGGCAGTTCCAGGTCTGCGGGCCGACGATGCCGTCGTACTGAAGCCCGTAGTCGGATTGCAGGGCGTAGACGGCGGACCGGGTGGCGGGACCGAAGTCACCGTCGATCCCGGACGAGCCGACGGAGTAGCCGAGCGTGATGAGCAAGCACTGGGCCTCGCGGACCGTGTTGCCGGTGCTGCCGTAGCGGATGGTGGGCGGTGTCACACGGTTGTCGTAGCCGCAGTACCAGGCGGCCGCCTGGACGGCGCCGGTGGTGGCCACGTCGCGGGTCGGCGCGGCGGAGGCCGGGCCGGCCGTCAGTACGGTGCCGCCGGCTACGACGATCGCGGCTAAGGCGGTCGACACGGCGGCGGTGCGGATGCGCTTCATGGATTCTCCTCGTCAGCGGGTTCCGGAGGAGCGGCGTGCCCCCCACGCTGGATTCCGCACAGCATGGCCTGGCAGGCGCATGCCCAGCCAGGTTCTTGCGTTCTGACCTAAAAGCGCAGGTCGGTGCGGTGCGGAGGTCCGTGTGCTGCACAATCGGAAGCTGACCCGACAGTCAATGGAGAAGCCCCGGCGACCGCTGGCGCAGAGCGGTCGCCGGGGCTTCGTGGTGGTCGCCCGGAGCCGGCGGGGGTACTCCGCCGGACACTCAGAAGCTCACGCCGCGCACGAATCACGGCACGCGCGTCCGGCAGGAGTTCTCGGACCTGGCAAGGCACCACAGTGCGAGGTCGGATCCCGCCCGTCCCATGGCGGCACCGGTGGGGGCGGCACCGGTGGGGGCGGCGGCGAGCGCCGGGGCGTCGTCGACACCGTCGCCGACGACCGGCACCGTTCCGCCCGTGATCCGTCGGACGGAACTCAGGGGTGCATTCGGACGGAACTCAGGGGTGCATGACGATCTTTCCCACGTGGCCCCTGCGGGAGAGTTCTTCCTGCGCCCGGGCGGCCTGGTCCAGTGGGAAGGTCGCGGCGATGACAGGCTGGACCTCTGCCCGGCGAGCCAGGTCCATGAGGAGGTCGAAGTGTGCGGGCGTGTGCATGGAGGACCCGATGACCTGGGCGTTGTGCAGGTAGAGACGGCGTACGTCGAAGGTCACGTCGTAGCCGGCGAGCGCGCCGGCGATGACCCACCGGCCCCCTTCGCGCAGCAACGGCAGTCCCTCGCCGACCAGTTCGCCGGCCACGACGTCGAGTGTGACGTCGATGCCCTCCGGGGCGGCGGTGCGGATCTGCTCGGCGACATCACCCGCGCGGTCGATGACTTCGTGCGCGCCCTCTTCGCGCACCGCGTCGACCTTGGGTCCGCTGCTGATGGCGAGCACCCTCGCACCGCGCGCACGGGCGATCTGCACCAGCGCGAGCCCGACGCCGCCGGACGCTCCCGAGACCAGGGCGGTCTCCCCCTTCCGCAACCGGCCCCGTTCAATCATGCCCAGCGCCGTGCCGTAGGCGGTCGGCAACGCCGCCAACTGGTCGTCCGTGAGCGGGGATTCCGTCACGTCGTGCACCCGCTCCACCGGCGCCGTCACGTACTCGGCGTATCCGCCGTCGCGTTCACTCCCCATCAGGCCCACCGGGTTGGCGTCCGGGCCTTCGGTGTCGTAGATCGCGGGGTCGACGACCACCCGGCGCCCGACGAGGCTCGCCTCCCCTCCGGCCCCGACGGCCACGACCCGGCCGGCCACGTCGGCGCCCTGGATGCGCGGGAAGTCGATCGGGCCGCGCCAGCCCGACAGCGCCTTCGGATCTCCCGGACGGCCGTAGGCGCCCTCCCGGGTCCACAGGTCGGTGTTGTTCAGGGCTACGGCACCGACCTGGACCAGTACCTCTCCCGCCCGCGGGGCAAGGACGGCGACCTCCGCCGGCTCAAGGACCTCCGGCCCTCCGTGCCCTGTGATGCGCACCGCGCGCATGAACTGGGACGTACTCATCGCGTGAACCTCCTCGCAGGTATACTGATCTGTGAACATCTCTCACCGTACACCGATCAGTGAAGGGGCCCGCAGTGCAGGAGGCGCGGCCAGCTCAGGGAACGCTGCCAGTGCAGGAAGCGCGGCCGTTGACGCCGGCCGGGCGCCGGATCGTGGCGGCCGCGGAGGAGCTGTTCTACGACCGCGGAATCACAGCGGTCGGTGTGGATCTGATCGCTGAGCACTCAGGGGTGACCAAGCGGACCCTGTACAACCAGTTCGGTTCGAAGGACCACCTCGTGGCGGCTTATCTCACGGGCCGCGACCAGCGCTGGCGGTCGCTTGTCCGTGCCGCCGTCGAAGCCAGTGACCATCCAGTCGAGGCCGTCACCGCACCCTTCGAGGCCCTGCGGACTGCGTTCGCCGTCGTCGCTCGCCTTCTGGATCGCGGCGTCGGCGCCGATGACGAGCACGGCGATCGGGAACAGGCCGGTGGCGGCGAGTCTGAGCATCTTGCGGTGCATGTTGACGCGGGCGGTGGCGATGACGGCGGCGCGGATGTCGGGCGCCGGCCGGTAC
>NZ_JBLTJC010000679.1:0-2642 GCF_048158785.1 Streptomyces colwelliae
CGCCAGCGCGGTCGCCGCGAACGCCACCAGCAGCAACGGGCGGGCGCCGTGCACGAGTCGGGCCAGTTCGTCGCGGGGCTCGAAGGGCTGCCATCCGGCCAGGGCGAGTTCGGCGGCACCGGCTCTGCGCCGAGGCGGAGTCGGCGGTCGGGACGGCGAGTGTCGTGCTGGAGTCGGGCATCACGGTGGCGGCGCTGGTGGTGGCCAACGCGGCGGGATCGGCGACGGACCCCGAAACAGGCGTGCTGTACGGGGAGTTGTTCCAGGGACGGGTGGAGTATCCCGAGCCACACGTCCACGAGGCAGCCCAACTACGCCTCGCCGAGGCCGCCGCGAAGAACGCGCCTCCCCCACTGAACACCACGCTCGCGGTGGTCGCCACAGACGCCGACCTCACCAAGGCGCAGGCGCAGAAGCTGGCCGGCACGGCGCACGACGGCATCGCACGCGCCGTACGCCCGGTGCATCTGCTGAACGACGGGGACACGGTGTTCACGCTCGCCACCGGGACCCGTCCGCTCGACGCCGAGAACCCCCTAGCCCTCAACGAGGTCCTCGCGGCCGGAGCAGAGGTCGTGACCCGCGCGATCGTCCGAGCGGTACGCGCCGCCGAGCCGGTGGACGGCCCGGGCGGGACGTGGCCGTCGTACGAGGAGTTGTACGGGAGACGGTAGAAAACCCTGCGGCGACAGGCACCCCGCGTCCGCCCCAGTGACCGCCGACACCACGCGTTCGCACCCTTCCCTGGTCCGGCACCCGGGCGCTCCGACACCCCGACGCTCCGACCCTGTCACCTCTGGAGGCCGAGACCCTCTCTAACCAGTCAAAGTCCGCGACAGTGGTTGGATTCGCCTCCGGCTTCCGGTAACTACCCACCCACCGTTGGCCGCTGAGCCGAGGCGGCGTGCTGGCGAGATGCGAGCGGCCCAACCCCCACCCCTGGAACACCGCCCACGCCTCCACCTATGTCCCGGTTCTGTCACCGGACGGCGTCCATGGGGAACGCAGGGAACCCGCACGGGGGCGTCGCCCCTCTTTGTCCACGCATCGCAGCGGATCACGTACACCACACGAACCTGGAGCAGCCCGTGACAACGCCGGACATACAAGCGCGGCGCGTACTGGGGGCCATCGCCGCCCTAGTGGTCGGCACCCTCACCCTCAGCGCGTGTGGTGGCAATGCCAGCGCGGACGCCAACACGGACAGCAAGGGCGGCGGCGGCACGTCAGCCAAGACGTCCACGGCGAAGATCGTCATCTCGGCCAAAGACGGCGCGACGAACGCGTCCATCAACTCCACCGGCGTGCAGGTCAGCGGAGGCAAGCTGACCGACGTGAAGATGACGGTCGCGGGCTCGGGGCAGGCCGTGGACGGCGCGATATCCGCGAACGGAGGCAGCTGGAAGCCGAAGGAGCAGCTGGAGCGCGGGACCAAGTACCAGATATCGGCGACCGCGAAGGACTCCAGCGGCAAGACCGCCGCCGCCAACTCCATCTTCACGACGGTCACTTCGAGCAACAGCTTCATCGGGACGTACACGCCGGACAACGGGACGACGGTCGGTGTGGGGATGCCGGTGTCGTTCAACTTCGACAAGGTGATCGGCGACAAGAAGGCCGTGCAGTCGCACATCACGGTGACGTCCAGCAGCGGGCAGCAGGTCGTGGGGCACTGGTTCGGCGCGCAGCGGCTCGACTTCCGGCCGCAGGACTACTGGAAGGCCGGTTCCAAGGTCACGATGAAGATCGACCTGGACGGCGTGCAGGGCGCGAACGGCGTCTACGGCGTGCAGAAGAAGACGGTCACCTTCACCATCGGGCGCTCGCAGGTGTCCACCGTCGACGTCGACACGCAGACCATGACGGTCGTACGGGACGGCCAGACCCTCAAGTCGCTGCCGATCTCCTCGGGCAGCCCCGAACACACCACGTACAACGGGCAGATGGTGATCTCCGAGAAGTTCACGCAGACGCGGATGAACAGCCAGACGGTCGGCCTGGGCGGGGAGTACGACATCCCGGACGTGCCGCACGCGATGCGCCTGACCTCGTCGGGGACGTTCATCCACGGCAACTACTGGTACAGCAAGTCCAACCCGCCCTTCGGTCAGACGGGCACCAGCCACGGCTGTGTCGGGCTCGCGGACGTACAGGGCGCGCAGGGCGCGACGAACGCCGCCTGGTTCTACGACAACTCGCTCATCGGGGATGTCGTGGTCGTGAAGAACTCCCCCGACAAGACGGTCGCCCCGGACAACGGGCTCAACGGCTGGAACATGGCGTGGAGCGAGTGGACCGCCGGAAGTGCCGCCTGACCGGCGGGTTTTGACGGATCTTCGGGCCGCGCGGGAACATCTCGCGCGGCCCGCGCGTTTTCCGGGCATACGTTTTCTCGGTTCACAGACATGATGTCCGACCGAGGGGCTACGGTATGCACCCACAAGGTGACATGCAGCAACGCCGGGAGAAGCCTTGAGCGTTCCGTACGACACGGCAGCGTACGAACAACCCGAGTCGCCCGAGTCTCCGGAGGAGCACCTCGCGCGACTCCTCGGCCGTGCCCTGAACTCCTTCGAGTTGCCGGACGAGACCATAAGGCGTCTCGACTGCGCGCTGGCGCACGACAGTTCGCTGCACTCCGC
>NZ_JBLTJC010000680.1:0-2624 GCF_048158785.1 Streptomyces colwelliae
GCTCCCCACCGACCGCCTCACTCCCGTCCCCGCACCACCGCCCCGAACTGCCGCCCCGAACAATGGAGTTCACGATGAAGGACAGCGTCACAGCCGCTCAGCAGACGCCACCCGCACAACGCACCACGAGCGATCTGGCCCGGGCCGCCGTCTCCGGATGGCTGGGCACGGCCATGGAGTTCATGGACTTCCAGCTGTACTCGCTGGCCGCCGCGATCGTCTTCAACAAGATCTTCTTCCCGGACGTCAGCCCCGCGATCGGGCTGATCGCCGCGATGGCCACCTACGGCGTCGGCTACGTCGCCCGGCTCGCCGGTGCCGTCTACTTCGGGCGGATGGGCGACCGGATCGGCCGCAAGAAGGTCCTCGTCATCACGATTCTGCTGATGGGCGCGTCCACCACCCTCATCGGCGCCCTGCCCACCTACGCCACCCTCGGCATCCTCGCGCCGAGCCTGCTCGTCCTGCTGCGGCTGGTCCAGGGCTTCGGCGCCGGCGCCGAGATCGCCGGGGCCACCGTGCTGCTCGCCGAGTACGCCCCCGTACGCAGGCGCGGCCTGATCGCCTCGCTGGTGTCGCTCGGCACGAACTCCGGGACGCTCGCCGCCTCCGGTCTGTGGGCCATCCTCATCGGCGTGCTCAGCGAGGACCAACTCCTCTCCTGGGGCTGGCGGTTGCCCTTCCTGCTGAGCTTCGTGCTGATGCTCTTCGCGGTCTGGCTGCGGCGCGGCCTCAAGGAGAGCCCGGTCTTCGAGGAACGCGCCGACGTCGTGGACGGGGTGGCGATGGACCGCGGCGAGGTCGAGTCGACGATCGCCGCCGTCTCCGCCGTCGACGAGCACCGGAGCAGCGTCCTGGCGGCGGGCATCCGGCAGCGCAAGGGCAAGGCGTTCTTCCTCGCGCTGGGGCTGCGCCTGGGCCAGGCCGGCAACTCCGGTCTCATCCAGACCTTCCTCGTCGGCTACATCGCCACCAACCTCTCGGTCGGCCGCTCCGTCCCCACGGACGCGATCGTCTACGGCTCCCTGCTCGGCTTCGCCACCGTGCCGGTCGTGGGCCTGATCGGCGACCGCTACGGCCGCCGCCCTGTCTACATGGCGTTCTCGCTCCTGACGGCCGTCATCGCCTTCCCGGTGATGTTCCTCATCTCGTCCGGCTCCTCGGCGGCGGTGATGCTCGGCATGGTGCTCGGCCTGAACGTCGGTGTCCTCGGTCTGTTCTCGCTGGAGAGCGTGACGATGGCCGAACTCTTCGGCTCCCGCACCCGGTTCACCCAGCTCGCCCTCGCCAAGGAGATCGGCGGCATCCTCACCACCGCGATCGGCCCGGTCCTCGCGGCCTCGCTCACCGCCGTCACCGGCAGCTGGTGGCCCATCGCCGTGATGCTCATCGTCTACTCGCTCATCACCTTCGTCAGCGCGTTCCTCGCCCCCGAGACGCGCGGACGCGACCTGGTCCGACTGGAGGACGCCGTATGAGCAATCGCCGTATGAAGGCGGTCGTGGTGCACGGTCCCGGAGACGTGCGCATCGACGAACGGACCCGGCCGGTACCGGGCCCCGGAGAGGTGCTGCTCGCCCTGGAGTGGGGCGGCATCTGCGGATCCGACATCGCCTACTGGAAGAACGGCGCGTCCGGCACCGCCTCGCTCGCGCACCCCCTGGTCCTCGGCCACGAGGTCGCGGGCCGGATCGCGGCGCTCGGCGCCGGGGTCACCGGCCTGGAGGAAGGCCGGCAAGTCACCGTCCACCCGGCCCAGTTGGTCGGCGACGGCATCCTCCCGGACCGGATCGCGGGACGCACCAACCTCTACCCGCACGTCCGCTACTTCGGCTCGGCGGCCTTCGACCCGCACACCGACGGCGGGTTCAGCGAATACCGTACGGTCCCCGCGACCCAGGTCCGCCCCCTGCCGGACGGCGTCGACACCCAACAGGGCGCCCTGGCCGAGCCGTTGGCGGTCGCCCTGCACGCCGTGGGCCGGGTTCCGGCGCTGCGCGGCCGGACGGTCCTGGTCAACGGGGCAGGTCCGATCGGCTCGTTGGTGGTCGCGGCGGCGAAACACTCCGGGGCGGGCACCGTCATCGCCGCCGACCTGTCCGCCACCTCTCTCGCCGTGGCCCGCGCGATGGGCGCCGACGAGACGCGTGACATCTCCCGGGGCGAGTCCCTGCCCGAGGACGTGGACGTCGTCTTCGAGGCGTCCGGCGCCCCCTCGGCGCTCGGCCCGGTCCTACGGTCCACCGCGCGCGGCGGCACCCTCGTCCAGGTCGGCAACCTCCCCGGTACGGCGGTCTCCGCCGCCCTCGGTGACCTGGTCACCCGCGAGATCACCTGGATCGGCTCCTACCGCTTCGTCGAGGAGATCGACGACGCGCTGCTCGCGCTGCGGGACGGGCTGGACGTGACGCCGGTGATCACGCACCGCTTCCCGCTGGAACGGGCGGAGGAGGCATTGGCCGTCGCCGCGGATCCGGGAAGCGGGAGCAGCAAGGTGATGCTGCGGCTGGCGAGCTGCTTCATCAGCGCGGCGAGGTACAGCCCACCAGGCCCGCCGCCCACGATCGCGATCCTCATGCCTGGTTCTCCTTCTCGACGATCCGACGCAGCAGGAAGTGCTGAAG
>NZ_JBLTJC010000681.1:0-2612 GCF_048158785.1 Streptomyces colwelliae
GCTTCGGCCCAACAGCCTGATTCCTCAAGCGACTTCACGCCCCACTTCATCAACTTCACGCCACTTCACGCCACTTCACGCCATTTTCCGACTGGAGTACGTCATGACCACCACCGTCTCCGCGGCCTCGGATTGGCGCGGGGGCTGTTGGTCATTGGCTTGCCCGTGCTTGACGCGCCAACCGCTGCGGGCGGACACCCCCCGACACGTCACCTTGCCGCCGTACGCGGCCAACGGTCCACTCATGCCACTGACTTGGACTCGCTCACCGGCGTCTGTGCCGTCGCCCCGTGTTTGGGTGCTCGGGCTGTCACCATCAGGCCCGCTACCAGGCCTGCGAGGAGCATGACGGCTACGGCCCACCAGATGGCGACCGTGTAGCCGTGGACGATGCCCTTGCTGGTGATCAGGGCTTTCTGGGCCGGGTCGTGGAGGTGGGCGGCGATGTAGGCCGTGCTGCTGGTGGTGGCGATCGTGTTGAGGAGGGCCGTGCCGATCGAACCGCCCACCTGCTGGGCGGTGTTGACGGTCGCGGAGGTCACGCCCGAGTCCTGGGGGGCGACTCCGGCCGTGGCGGTGGCGAAGACCGGCATGAAGATCAGGCCCATGCCGAGGCCCATCAGGATGAGGCCGGGGAGTAGTTCGGTCGTGTAGTCCGAGTTGACCGTCAGGCGGGTGAAGAAGGACATGCCCGCTGCCGCGAGGATCGCGCCCGGCACCATCAGGGTGCGCGGCGGGACGTGGTGCATCAGGCGGGCCGAGATCTGGGTGGAGCCGATGATGATCGCGACCGTGAGGGGCAGGAAGGCCATGCCGGTCTTCACGGGCGAGTAGTCGAGGATGACCTGGAGGTAGTAGGTCATGAACAGGAACATGCCGAACATGCCGATGACTGCCAGGCCCATCGTGAGGAAGCAGCCGGCGCGGTTGCGGTCCTTGACGATGTGGAGGGGGAGGAGGGGGCTGGGGGCCCTCGTCTGCCACCAGACGAACGCGATGAGCAGGACGGCGCCGGCTGCGAACAGGCCGAGGACCAGTGGGTCCGTCCAGCCGCGTGGCTCCGCCTCGCTGAAGCCGTAGACGATTGCCACGAGTCCGCCGCAGCCCAGTAGTGCGCCGGGTACGTCCAGGCGGGCGCCCGTGTTTCCCGGGCGGTCGTGGAGGAGGGCGAAGGCGCCGAAGACGGCGATGATCGCGATGGGGATGTTGACGTAGAGGCACCAGCGCCAGTTCAGGTACTCGGTGAGCAGGCCGCCCGCGATGAAGCCGATCGCGGAACCGCTGCCCGCGAGTGCGCCGTAGATTCCGAAGGCTTTTCCGCGTTCCTTCGGGTCGGTGAACGTGGTGGTGAGGAGGCTGAGCGCGGAGGGGGCCAGTAGGGCGGCGAAGACGCCCTGGAGGGCGCGGGCGCCGAAGAGCATGCCCGAGGTCGTGGCCGCGCCGCCCAGTGCGGAGGCGCCCGCGAAGCCGATCAGGCCGATGATGAACGTCCGTTTGCGGCCGACGAGGTCGGCGATCCGGCCGCCCAGCAGGAGCAGGCCGCCGAAGGCGAGCGTGTACGCGGTGATGACCCATTGCCGGTTGCCGTCGGACATGCCCAGGTCGCGCTGTGCGGAGGGGAGCGCGATGTTCACGATCGTCGCGTCGAGAACCACCATGAGCTGCGCGAGAGCGATGATCACCAGGCCCCACCAGCGGCGGGGATCGGGGCCCGCGGCCGTAGCGGATTCACCTGTTCGGGTGACACTCATCTGGTCAGAAGACCATGAATCGGCAGGTATCGCATCCTCAGTTGTATTCGTTCGTGTGTTTGATTTAGTCATGGCTCCAGGACTACCTTTCCGGTGGTCTTCCGGTTCTCCAGTGCTCGGTGCGCGTTCGCCGCCGCGGCCAGTGGGAATCGTTGGACGGTGGGTGTGAGTCGTCCCTCCGCCGCCTCGGCGAGTGCGCGCAGTTCGAGGGTTCGGATGGGGCTTGGGCCGCCGGCCTTGCGCATCATCACGGGGCCGAGTACCTGTTCGGACAGGTCTGTGGTGGTGTACGGCTCGCCGCTCGACCATCCGAAGACGAGGTGCTGGCCGTTCGGACCGAGCAGGTCGACTGTTTGCCTCGCTACGGCTCCGCCCACGCCGTCGAAGACGACGGTCGCGTGCCGTCCGCCCAGCCAGGCCCTTACCTTTCCCGGCCACTCCGGGTCCGTGTAGTCGACGGCGAGATCCGCGCCGTTCGCCTGTACGAGGGCGGTCTTCTCCTGGCCGCCCGCGAGACCGATGGTCGTGGCGCCGGCGTGCTTGGCGTACTGGACGAGCAGGGTGCCGAGTCCGCCCGCGGCCGCCGGGACGACGACCACGGAGTCGGCGTCCAGCTCGCTGAACTGCACGATCCCCATCGCCGTACGGCCCGTCCCGATCATCGCGACGGCCTGCGCGAAGTCCAGGTTCGCCGGGATCTCGTGCACCCGGTCGACATCGGCCACGGCCGACTCCGCGTACCCGCCCGGCGCGAACCCCAGATGCGCGACCACCCGCTTGAGTTGGGCGCGCCGGTAGCGCTGGGCGGCCAGGGACAGCAGAGCGGTGGTACGTCCCAGGTTGTCGTCGATGTACAGAGAG
>NZ_JBLTJC010000682.1:0-2605 GCF_048158785.1 Streptomyces colwelliae
GCCGACGACATGGAACTCGTTCGGCCCGTTCATCGTGTGGTACACGGTCGGATCGGCCGCGATGTTCTCCCAAGTCGCCTCGCCGAGTGCGTCCAGCTGCGGCGGCCGCGCGGACGCGATCGCCGAGTTCAAGAAGCAGTTCGAGACCTCGGACGGCAAGCTCCTCGGCGCGCACGTTGCTGGAGGAGCGCACGACGATCGCCCGGGCCCGCTGGTCGAGTTGGCCGACGCCCATGTCGTCCACAAGGCGCGCAGCGGCGGTCTGTTCAGCCGCGACCGGGTCTACGCCCTGACCGGCGCCGACCTCACGATCGCGCCCGGCGAGACGGTCGGCGTGGTCGGCGAGTCCGGCTGCGGCAAGTCGACGCTGGCGAAGGTGCTGGTGGGCGTACAGCGGCCGACGTCGGGCACGGTGTCGTTCCGGGGCCGCGACCTGTGGTCGATGCCGGACGGCGAACGCCGGGCCGCCGTCGGCACGGGCATCGGCATGATCTTCCAGGACCCGTCGACCGCGCTGAACCGGCGCCTGACGATCCGCCGGATACTGCGGGATCCCCTGGACGTACACGGTCGCGGTACGCGGGCCGAACGGGAGGACCGGGTACGGGAGTTGATGTCCCTGGTCGGCCTCCCGCGCGCGCTGGCGGACGGCCTGCCGGGACAGCTCTCGGGCGGCCAGCGCCAACGCGTGGCGATCGCACGGGCGTTGGCACTGAACCCCGACCTGGTGGTGGCCGACGAACCGACCAGCGCGCTGGACGTGTCGGTCCGCGCCCAGATCCTCAATCTCCTCCTGGATCTGAAGGAACGCCTGGGCCTGGCCCTGGTGTTCGTGTCCCACGACATCCAGACGGTACGGCGGATGAGCGACCGCGTGATCACCATGTACCTGGGCCGGATCGTCGAGGAGACCCCGGCCGACCAGGTCACCGACCGGGCGCGGCACCCGTACACCCGCGCCCTGTTCTCGGCGACCCCCGGTCTCCTCCACCCCATCGACCCGATCCCGCTGATCGGCCCGGTGCCGTCGGCCACGCGTCCGCCGAGCGGCTGCCCGTTCCGCACCCGCTGCTGGAAGGCGGACGAGGTGTGCGCATCCGCCATGCCGGACTTTTCGCCCGCGTCGACGCCGGGACATCGCTACCGCTGCCACCATCCTGTGGAGGAGGACCTGACCACCCGCGACCTCGTTCGCCAAAGCCGCCCCATGGAGCCTTCATGACCTTCCCCGCCCCGCTCACCGGTGTCGTACCGCCCGTCTGCACACCCCTGACACCGGACCGCGAGGTGGACGTCCGTTCACTGCTCAGGCTCGTCGACCATCTGGTGGAGGCCGGGGTGCACGGGCTGTTCCTGCTCGGTTCGACCTCGGAGGCGGCGTATCTGACGGACCGGCAGCGGAGGTACGTGGTGGAGGCGGTGGTGGCTCATGTCGGGGGTCAACTCCCCGTGCTGGCAGGGGCGATCGACATGACCACGCCTCGGGTGCTGGACCATGTGGCCGCCGTGACGGACGCGGGTGCCGACGCGGTCGTCGTGACCGCGCCCTTCTACACGCGCACCCATCCCGCCGAGATCGCCCGCCACTACCGTCTGATCGCCGCCGCGTCGTCGGTCCCGGTCGTCGCCTACGACCTCCCGGCCTCCGTCCACACAAAACTCCCCTCCGACCTCGTCCTCGAACTCGCCGCCGAGGGGGTACTGGCCGGGCTCAAGGACTCCAGCGGCGACCTCGGCGGCTTCCGTACGGTCGTGACCGGCGCGCGTGTCCGTCCGGACATCACCGGGTTCAGCGTGCTGACGGGGTCCGAACTGTTCGTCGACTCCGCGCTGGCGTTGGGAGCGGACGGGGCGGTGCCGGGGCTCGCCAACGTCGATCCGCACGGGTACGTCCGTCTCGACGCGCTGTGCCGAGCCGGCGACTGGGACCGGGCCCGTGCCGAACAGGAGCGGTTGTGCGCGTTGTTCGGGCTGGTGGGTGTCGGTGACCCGGCGCGGATGGGGGGTAGTTCGTCGGCGCTGGGGGCGTTCAAGGCGGCGCTGCATCTGCGGGGCGTGATCGCGTGTGCGGCGACTGCGGAGCCTCAGGTGGGGTTGTCTGCGGACGAGGTGGGACAGGTGGGGAAGTTCCTGGCGGCAGGCGGGTTGCTGTAACCACATTTCCCACCCGCCCGTCTCGGTCACGTCTGGGGCGTGAACGCCTACGGTGCTCCGGTGTGGCACCAATAGCAGAGGGGTGACCATGGCACGGACCGAGTACTACGACGACCCGGCGGCACCGGAGCCGAACAGCTTGGTCGTCGCCGCGTCCGCGGTGGTCACCGACGACGAAGGGCGCGTGCTCCTTCAGCGCCGCCGGGACAACGATCTCTGGGCGCTGCCTGGCGGGGGCATGGAGATGACCGACTCACTCCCGGGAACGGCCGTCCGCGAGGTGAAGGAGGAAACGGGGCTGGACGTGGAGATCACCGGGCTCGTGGGTACGTACACCGGCCCTCGCCATGTGATCGCGTACTCGGACGGTGAGGTGCGCAGGCAGTTCAACGTCTGCTTCACCGCCCGCACGGTCGGCGGCCGGCTCGCGATCTCGGACCTCGTGAATCAC
>NZ_JBLTJC010000683.1:0-2585 GCF_048158785.1 Streptomyces colwelliae
GCCCCCTCCCCGTCCGGTTCCCCGACCGCGACGCCGCCCGCCGACAGCGACAGCTGCGCGGACGGTGAGGTGCGCCTCGCGCAACCGCTCCTCACCGGCCTCACCCAGTCCCTCTTCGGCGTCCTCGACGGCGCGGACGCCGAAGAGCCCACCGCACAGCCCTCGCCGTGCGTCGGACTCGCCCCGCTCGACGGTCTGCTGGGCGCCACCGCGTCACCGTCCGCGTCACCGTCCGCGTCACCGTCGTCGGAGGCCACCCCGTGACGACCCTCCGCCGCACTCTCCTGCTCCTGCTCTCCGCCGCCCTCCTCGGGCTCCTGTCCGCGTCCCCCGCCGCCGCCCACACCGAACTGGTCAGCTCCACGCCGAAGGACGGCACCCGGGCGGCGAAGGCTCCCGCCGACCTCACCCTCGTCTTCGACGAGCCCGTCGACCTGGCCGACGTACGCGTCATGACCATGGACGGCGACCGGCTCCCCGTGTCCCGGACACCGGGCAGGGGCAGTGCCACGGTCCGCGTCGCGCTCCCCCACGCGACCGGGGGCACCCTCTCCGTCACCTGGTCCGTGATCGACGAGGAGGACGGTCACGCCTCCTCCGGCCGGCTCACCTTCGGCATCGGCGCGCAGGCCGCGCAGGGCACCCAGAACCGCGGCGGCGAGGCCACGGCCGCTCTCGCACCATCCCCCTCGGTGCGCAGGGGCCTCGTCGCCGCTCGCTGGACGGGTTATCTGTCGCTGGCCCTGTTCGTGGGCGGCCTCGCCTTCGTCGCACTGCTGTGGCCGCGCGGCGCCGGCGAACCGCGGGCACGGGTGCTGCTCGGACTGGCCTGGACGTGCGGGCTGTCGTCGACCGTCGCGAGCCTCGGGTTGCAGGGCGCGTACACCGCGCTCGGCGGCCCGCGGGACGTACTGCGCCCGGCGACGTACGCCGACGTCCTCACCACCGGGCCCGGTCTCGCGCTCGCCGCCCGGGGCCTGTTGTGGGTGCTCGCGGCCGTGGTGCTGGCGGCTCTGTTGCAGGGCGGTGCGCGTACGGCACGTTCGCCCGGCTGGCGGGTGGGGGCCGGTGCGGTGGCCCTCGGGCTGCTGCGGGCGACCGGTATGGCGGGCCACAACTCCGAGGGCAGCGAGCCCAGTTGGGGCGCGGTCGCCGATCTCGTCCACCTGCTCGGCGTCTCCCTCTGGATCGGCGGGCTCGTCATGCTCACGGTGGCCGTGCTGCCGCGCCGCGAGCCCGCCGAACTGGCGTCCGTGGTGCCCGGTTACTCGAAACTGGCCGCCGCGAGCGTGACGGCGATCGTCGCCGCCGGCCTGGTGCTGGCCTGGCAGATCGTGGGGTCCTACGACGCCCTGCTGCACACCTCGTACGGGCATCTGCTGCTGCTCAAGACGGGCGTCCTCGCCGTCGTCCTGGCCGCCGCCTGGTGCAGCCGCCAGTGGACGCGGACGCGCCTCGATCTCGCCGTGCTGCTGCGCGGCGACGCCGCCACCGTGCGGCCCTTCGGTTTCTCGGTCGCGGCGGAGACGGGGCTCGTCCTCGTCGTGCTCGTCGTGACGAGTCTGCTGGTCACGGCCGATCCCGGCCGCTGAACTCCCCCATGGAACAAAGGAGTTGCTTTGAAACGCACCGAAGAAACCGGTGACCGGCGGCGCCGGTCACCGTTCGGCAACCGGGCCCTGCTGGTCGCCGGGCTCGGCGCGGCCCTCGCGGCCGTGCTCAGCCTGGGGCTGTTGCAGGCGGCTGCAGGCAGCGCCAGGACCTCGGACACGGCGGCAGCGGGCGCGGCTCAGGCGCCCGCAGCCGCCGCGGCCGAGGTGCGGCCTGCGGCGGCTGCCACGCCGGACTACCAGGTCGACATCATGAGCTACGAGTTCGGCGACGGTAAGCAACTCGTCGTCAAGGTCGGCCAGACCGTCCAGTGGACCAACCACGACAGCGCGCCGCACACGGTCACCACGACCAGCGCCCCGGTGAAGTTCGACTCCGGCACCCTGAACCAGGGCGACTCGTGGTCGTACACGTTCACCAAGGCCGGGACGTACGAGTACTACTGCGCCGTGCACCCGGACATGGTGTCCTCGGTGAAGGTGGTCGCGGACGACGGTGGCGGCACGGGCGGCGGTACGACGCCCACGGCCACGCCGACCGGCACTCCCACCGTCACCCCCACGGCCACTCCCACCGGCATGCCCATGCCCACCGACACGGCGACCGCCACACCCACACCCACCGCCACCCCGACCGGGTCCGACGGTGGCACCACGCAGTGCAGCAGCGTCCAGGACGTACTGCTGCCGATCCTCCAGCACATCAACACCGCACACCTGGAACGGTCTCCGGGCGAGCAGGTGCAGGACGCGCTGGCGCTCGACTCGTACATCAAGATGCACACGGTGTGGATCGAGACCATCCTCAAGCCCGTCACCGACGCACGACCGTCATCATGTCGACCGTCGGGGCGAAGCCGCGTGCGGGGTCCATGGACTTCGACGAGGGCAAGAAGGATGTCTACGGCCATGAGCGCTTCGCGGGGATAGCTCGGCAGCTGTCCATCGAGCTGGAGGAACGGCTCGGTAAGGAAG
>NZ_JBLTJC010000684.1:0-2578 GCF_048158785.1 Streptomyces colwelliae
CGGTCGTTCTGCGCGCGGCTGCTCGGTATCGACGAGCATCGGGTGTTCGGCTTCCATGTCCGGCCGGCCGGGCAGTGGGGGCTTGGTCTGCTGGAGGCGGGTGCCGTCGAGGACGGCGGTCCTCCCGACGACGTACTACCTCACGTGCCCGCGCGCCGCCTCGGCGATCGGCACCCTTGAGGCGAACGGCGTCATGAAGGAGATGACGGCCCGTCTGGAGACGGACCCGGAACTCGCCGCCGCGTACCGCGCCGCGCACGAGGACTACATCGCGCGCCGCGACGCCATCGAGGTCCTGGAGGGCTTCCCGAGCGCGGGCGGCATGCCGGACCGCGTGAAGTGCCTGCACGTCCTGGTGGGCCACTCCCTGGCCGCCGGCCCGGGTGTCAACCCGCTCGGCGACGAGGCGATCGCGATGCTGCCGGAGTGGTGGAGCAAGGGACCGTGTGTGAGCGTGCCCGGGGTGCCGCCGACCGGCGAGGGTTGGGAGACCGTGACGTCCGAGGACGGCAACGGCTACTTCTCGTTCAAGCCCGTCGAGGCGCAGACGAAGGAGGGCGACCAGTGACCCGTGTCGCCGCCGTCGACTGCGGTACGAACTCGATCCGCCTCCTCGTGGCCGACGTGGACCCGGCGACGGGTCAACTCGCCGACCTGGACCGGCGGATGACGATCGTGCGGCTCGGCCAGGGTGTGGACAAGACCGGCCGCCTGGCCCCCGAGGCGCTGGAGCGCACCTTCGCGGCCTGCCGCGACTACGCGGCGATCATCAAGGAACTCGGCGCCGAACGCCTCCGCTTCGTGGCCACGTCGGCCTCCCGCGACGCCTCGAACCGCGAGGACTTCGTCCGGGGCGTCCTGGACATCCTCGGCGTCGAACCGGAGGTGATCACCGGCGACGAGGAGGCGGAACTCTCCTTCACCGGCGCGACAGCGGAACTGACCGGCCGGGACGAGCTGGCCCTCGCCAAGCCCTACTTGGTCGTGGACATCGGCGGCGGCTCGACGGAGTTCGTCGTCGGCGACGACCAGGTCCGCGCCGCCCGCTCCGTGAACATCGGCTGCGTCCGCATGACCGAGCGCCACCTCGTCCGCGACGGCAAGGTCACGGACCCGCCGACCCCGGACCAGATCACGGCGATGCGCGCCGACATCGAGGCGGCCCTGGACCTCGCCGAAGAGACGGTCCCGCTCCGCGAGGCCCGCACCCTGGTCGGCCTGGCCGGCTCGGTCACCACGGTCTCGGCGATCGCCCAGAACCTCCCCGAGTACGACACGGAGGCCATCCACCACTCCCGCGTCTCCTACGACCGCGTCCGCGAGATCACGGAGTCCCTGCTCCGCTCCACCCACGCCGAACGCGCCGCGATCCCCTCCATGCACCCGGGCCGCGTAGACGTCATCGGCGCGGGCGCTCTCGTACTCCTCTCGATCATGGAGCGCGTCGGGGCGACGGAGGTCGTGGTGAGCGAGCACGACATCCTGGACGGCATTGCCTTTAAAAGTGCACAAGACATCGAAGAAGATGAAAACAGCGATTGACCTGCGGTGACTCGCCGCGAGCGAGCGTGAAGCGACCCCGGCACCTGTGGTCATGGTGCCGGGGTCGCTTGTGTTGTGGACCTCGCCGCCCCCGCGGGGGAACAGGGGCGGCGAGGCCGTCAGGGGGTGGGTAACTCGTGCGCGGGAAAGAGCGGGTCAGACATGGGTGCTCCTCGTTACGGCCGACGATAGGCGGCCCAGCGTGCGGCTGCTGCGGCAACGTCTTGAATCCATACGACTTCGGGCGCGTCTGCGGCGATACCGGCCCACAGCCGCTCTTGGGCGGTCGCGAAGACGTCGAGGGCACGCCGGGGCGCGGTGGACCATGCGGGCGTCTTGGCGGCCCATTGCTCGGCGTCCGCGGGGCTGTGGCCGGCCGAGGTGAGCCAGACGACCCAACAGGCGGCGTCGATCCATACCGCGCCGCGCGTCGGCCATGCCCAGTCGACGACGCGGGCGGCGTTGTTGCTGATCAGCACGTTGTCGGGGTGCCAATCGGTATGCAGCAGGGTTTCGCCGCGCAGTAGGTCGGCGTCGTCGGGGTCGTCGATGTACTCGGCGAGCCGCTGCTCGATGTGCTTCAGTTCCAGATCGATCGGGGCGCGGACGCCGGAAAGCGTGATGATCGCCTCGGCGACGAGTGGCAGGTCGTCGGACTGCGGCCGGTAGTCCGCGGGCCGACCCTCGACATGCTCGAAACCGAGCAGATCCCAAGTGCCGTCGTTGATCCTCCAGAGCAGGCGGGGGGCGAGGGGGGCCACGGAAGAGTTGATCGTGGCCTCGCGGTTCTGTGTCCACGCGCGAGGGTGATCGGTGTTCATCCCTTTGACGAAGACGCGGCCGGCGCGGGTGTCGAGGGTGGCGGCAACCTCGCTGTTGAGTCCCTTGTCGGCGGTGGCTGTTGCGTAGATAGGGCCGGTGCGAGCCTCGACGGCCTCGCGGGTGGCGGCGGGTAGGTCATCCCATTGAGGCCACCGTGGCCCGGCTGAACTCCGGCTCGGTGTCCTGGCAACTCGCCGTCCGCAGGCTCCAGTTG
>NZ_JBLTJC010000685.1:0-2532 GCF_048158785.1 Streptomyces colwelliae
GCGTGGGGTGGTGGGGGTGGTCGACCGAGGTGTTCGTGGACTCGTTGCCCACGGTCGGGTTGCCGACGCCGACCACGCTGACGGAATTGCCGCTGAGGTTCACGGGCAGGTGGATCGGGAGTTGTACTCCGTTGCCGGAGAGCACACCCGGCGAGTCCTTTTCGCCGCCCTGTGCGACGGCACCGCCGTGCGGCCCGCCGGGACTCTTCTCGCCGCTCCTCTTCCCACCGCCCGCTTTCGCGCCGCCTTCGTTGGCGCACGTGTTCCCCGCCGCGGGATTGAGGAGCCCCACCACGTTCACGGTGTTCCCGCACACGTTCACCGGCACGTGCACCGGGAGCTGAATGGTGTTGCCGGAGATCACCCCGGGCGAACCGGCCGCAGCACCGTCCGCACCGGAATCGGCGAACGCCGGCATCGCCGCGGCCAGCGCGCCGGATGCGGCGGCGACGGCGATCACACCGTTTCGGGTAACCCGTTTCATAGGGTCCCTGCCTTCCAGAGATGTAGCGGGCACTCACCCGCACCGGATAAAACGCGGACGCACCATCCGAGTTATGGCTTATCGGCCTTTCACTCCATCGAGCGTCACGGTTATCGAACTACTCGTAACGACTCCTCATCGGCCGGAAACCATTAGTCGGAAAACCTCTTATGCCTATTGAAGGGGCGCAGAATACGGCACCGCTCACCGGCGCGCCCGCCGGGAGGCGGGGCCCGCGAGGCCCGCTTATCGTGATCGCAGGCGCTGGTCACGGCGCGTTCTTGGAGGCATTGATGCTGGCCAAGCTGTCATCGCGACCCGCGCTCCGGGGCTGTGCGGTCACCGGGCTCCTCACGCTGGCACTGCTCGGCGCGGGGCTGCCCGCGCTCGCCACGGCCGACGACCGGCCGGCGCCCGACCTGTCCCGGTTCTACCGGCAGAAGGTGAAGTGGGCCGCGTGCAAGACCCCGGACGCGCCCAAGGACCTGCAGTGCGGGAAGGTCACCGTGCCGCTCGACTACGCGAAGCCCGGCGGCGGAACACTCGATCTCGCACTGGCCCGCTACCGGGCGACCGGGAAGTCGAGGGGGTCGGTGCTGCTGAACTTCGGCGGTCCCGGTGGTGCGGGTGTCAGTGAACTCGCCTCGGGCGGCAAGGAGTTCATGGATCTGACGAACGGCTACGACGTCGTCACGTTCGACCCGCGCGGTGTCGGCCAGTCCTCGCCCGTGAGCTGTGGCGAGGGCTCCGACCAGGGCTCGGCCCCGATCGACGAGGACGCCACCGACAGCAGCGATCCGAAGACCCTCCTCAAGCAGCTGAGGAAAGCGGCAGCCACCTGCGCCAAGTACTCCGGCCCGGTCCTGCCCCACATCGGCACGGTCAACGCCTCCCGGGACCTGGACGTGATGCGCCAGGCCCTCGGCGACAAGAAGCTCAACTACCTTGGTTTCTCCTACGGGACGCGGCTCGGCGCGGTGTACGCGGCCCAATTCCCCAAGAAGGTGGGCCGGTTGGTGCTCGATGGCGTCGACACCCTCACCGAACCGCTGTCCGAGCAGGGGATCGCGGGCGCCGAGGGGCAGCAGACGGCGCTGGAGGACTTCCTCGACTGGTGTGTGCAGGACATCGCCTGCCCCTTCGGGACGGACGCGCGATCGGCGCCGGACCGAGCCGTACAACTCGTCCGCTCGCTCGACCAGGACCCGGTGCAGACGGACTTCGGCGACCCGTTCTCCGGCCAGGACCTGGTGGGGTCCATCAGTCAGGCGCTGTACAGCAAGCAGTTGTGGCCGACGCTGGAGCGGGCCATCGCCTCGCTGGTGGAGGACGGTGACACGCGCGCCATCATGGCGTTCTCGTCGGGCGGCACCGGTCTGCCCCACCTGCGCGGGGGCGGTGGGATCGTCGACGCCCAGGACGTCCCGCTCGACAACCTCCCGGCCGCGCTGATGGCCATCAACTGCGCGGACGACCCCGACCGCCCCACCGCCGAGCAGATCACCAGGAACCTGGCCGGGCTGCGCGCCGAGTACGAGCAGGCGTCGCCGGTCTTCGGCCGCTACCGGCTCACCGAGGTGCTGCTGTGCTACGGCCGTCCCAAGGGCACCGACTACATCCGCGACGACGTCAAGAACGTGGACGCGGCGAAGATGCTGCTCGTGGGGACCCGGGGCGACCCGGCGACGCCGTACCGCTGGACCGTGGAGACGGCCCAGCGGCTCGGTTCGTCGGCTGTGGTGCTGGACAACAAGGGTGAGGGCCACACCGGTTACGCGTCTTCCAAGTGTGTGCACCACAAGGTCAACGACTTCCTGCTGTACGGCTCGCTGCCGCCCAGCGGGAGTTCGTGCCAGCCGGACACCGCCGAGGTTCCCTGAGGGACCGCTCAGCCCAGCACGATCTCGGGCTTGTAGAGGTCTATCCAGAGCGCCAGGTCGAGAGCGCGTTCCAGGCCCCGGCGGCCCGCCTGGGTGCTGATGGGTGTGTCTCGGTGGGCGGCCTGCCGGAGCCTCTCGCGGTCGACTAGGTCGAAGACCGGGTGGGAG
>NZ_JBLTJC010000686.1:0-2531 GCF_048158785.1 Streptomyces colwelliae
GGTGTGAACCGGCCTGTGGGCGTGGGCGGTTGCGCCAGGCGCGGCGTACGAGGTTGGCGCCGGCGAAGAGGACCAGGACGCCGCTCGCGATGCCCAGCCAGGCGATCACCGAGGGGGTCGCGGCGGAACCGGCCGTGACCAGGAGGCCCAGACCGATCACGCCGAGGGTGTGGGTGACGGTGACCGAGGCGGCGAGCGGGAGGACGTCCTTGAGGCGGGCGCGCCCGCCCCGCGCGGCCGCCGTGGCCGCCATCAGGGTCTTGCCGTGACCGGGCGCGAGCGCGTGCATCGCGCCCAGCGCGACGGCGATGAGGAGGGAGAGCGCGGCGAAACCGACCGTGAGGTGGTGACGGGCCACCAGATCGTTCAGGGCCTGCGTCCAGCGGTCGGCGCCGCGCGGCAGCACGGAGGCGGCGGGCGGTTCCGACGTGGACTGGTCGGCGTCGGTGAGGGCCGGGCCGCCGGGGCGCGCGTGCAGGGACGCCGTCGTGGTGTCGGCGGGGGAGGAGAGCAAGTCCTTGGGGTAGCTGGTGAGTTCGCGCGAGATCGACTTCTTCGCCACGTCCGACTTGGTGAGCGTCATCCGGTCGGCGCGCGCGGTGATCTCCCGCCAGCCCGGTCCGGTGGTCAGTCCCGCGCTGTGGAAGCCGAGGGTGACCGTGCTCCCCTTGGGCAGCGCGGCGGTCGAACCGCACTCCACCCGCAGGGTGTTGAGCCCGGCCTGCCCGGGCCGCAGGCGCGCGGTGCTGGTGCCGGGCGTGAGGGCGACCGTACGGCCGTCGACGGTGACCTTGCTGTCCTCGGCGGCCTTGTCGCAGCGCTGCCGGGCCCACTCGGTCATGCCCAACTGCTTGATGTCCGGCTTCACTTGGGTCGCCGGGATCTCGGCGAGGTCCTCGATGTGCGTGACGCGCAGCTCGCCCGGGGCGACGACGAGACCGTCGTAGCGGTTGACGGTGAAGTTGCCGAGGGGGTGCGCGCTCGCGGCGGCCGTGGGGACGAGCAGGAGCGCGCCGGCGGCGGTGAGGACGGCCGCGGCGGAGGCGAACAGGCGGCGGGCGGGCCTCACTTGGAGGCGGCGGGTGGACTTCACTTGGTCGCCTCCAATGCCTTACGGGCCTTGCTCGCGCCGAGCGGCGAGAAGCCCGGGTTCAGCTTCAGGGCCTTGGTCAGGTGGGCGCGGCCGTCCGCCTTGTGGCCGGTGGCGAGTTCGATCGTGCCGAGGTGGTAGATGAACGAGGCGTTGTGGTAGCCGGTGGCCGTGGCCTGGCGGGCGTAGGGGAGGGCCTCCTTGTCGAGTCCGTTGACGTGCAGGGCCCAGGCGAGGGCGTCCGCCGTGTGCACGGTGTGCCGGCGGGCCCACTCGGCGCGGGCGGCCTTCAGGGCCGACTTGACGTCCCCGTGGTCGGCGGCGGCGAGCGCGGTGTCCAGGTCGGCGTTGACGCCGTTGGCGCGGGCGAGGACGATCCAGGCGTCGACGAGGGCGTACTGGTCGTCGGCCTTCGCCTTGTCGCCCTCGGCGCCCCGGCTCTCGTACAACTCGCCGAGTTCCACGAGGGGTTGGGGCAGCGGGTAGCGGGAGACGACCAGCTCCATGCCCTTGATGGCCTCGGCGCGGTCGCCCAGGGCGGCCTGGGTGCGGGCGCGGCCCTCCAGGGCGGGGAGGTAGTTCTCGTCGGCGGCGAGGGCGCGGCTGTAGTCGTCGAGGGCGGTCTTGTAGTCGCCCTGGTTCCAGGCGAGTTGGCCGAGCGTGCCGGCCACGTACGAGATGTCGCCGGGGGAGGTGGCGGCTGCGAGGGCCTGTTCCAGGACCCTGCGGGCCGTGGTGACGTCGCCGCGCAGCTCGTGCACGTACGCGTACCGGGTGAAGACCGGGACGCCGGGCTTGCGGGCGTCGGCGAGGTCGGCGGCTTTCGACGCGTCGGCGTAGCGGCCGAGTTCGACGAGCGCGTCGATCCGCGAGCACAGGGCGCGCTCGCTGTACGGGTTCTCCTTCAGCACCTGGTCCGCGTAGGTCAGCGCCTCCGCGAACTCGTGCCGGGCGGCGGCGAGCGCGGCGCGGCCCTCGAGTGCGTTCTCGTTTCCGGGCGAGATCTTCAACGACCGTTGCAGGGCGGCCTGCGCCTGCGGGTACCGGGACGGGTCACCCTTCGTCCTGGCCTGCTCCACATACGCCAGCCCGAGCGTCGCCCACCCGTCGAAGTCCTTGGGCTGCGTCCTGAGATGAGCCTGTAGCGAGGCGATACTCGCGTCCAGACTCCCACTGGCGAGCAACTCCGGCGACACGGCACTGGCCGCGGCGACCCCCGTGGCCCCACTGTCCTTGGCCGCCCCGATGGCGATGGCCCCGGCGGTCATCGCCACGGCCAACAAGGCCGCACAACCGGCGAGTTGAACGGCCCGCCAGCGACGACTCGCGGCGGCCACCCGGCGTACGGCGGCGATGCGGTCGTCGTCGGTGTGGGAGTGGACTCGGACCGTCCTCCAAGGTCGCCTCGGCCGTGGTGCTCGTCTTCTTCCCGGTGTTCTTC
>NZ_JBLTJC010000687.1:0-2527 GCF_048158785.1 Streptomyces colwelliae
ACCCCGTACCGCTGCCCGTCCGAAACCGAACCGTCCGCCCCCACGACACTCCCGTGCCCCGTACGCCCGAGCCCATGAGCCGGCCCCGAACACCCCTGAGCCACCGCGATCCCCAGCGCGACCAACAGCGTCACCACGACGAACACGAACAACCGCTGCCGCAGCAACCGAGGATTCGCGGGCCGCCGCCCGGTCCCCGTGGTCCGCGGCCCGGTCCGCCCGGCACCACTACGAGGCGCGGGACGACTCCCGCTACCGGACCGCGTGGTGTTACGCCCCGAAGGAGTGGGCCGGGGAGCGCCCGGCCGGGACGGCACCCCACCCCCGCGTGACGGACTACCGCCACCCCGGGACGACGGCGCGGTACCGCGAGGCGCCGGCGTCCCCTGAGGACTCTGCGGACGCCGCTGACTCTGGGTGCGCTGCTGCTCGGGATAGCTGTCGGTGAGCCGCCCAGTAGGCCGATCCGCCTCCGCGGCACGCGGCCCGGGCGGCCGCACATCGGCCATGCCCTGAGCCTCGCGGGCGGCGATCTCCTTGAGCCGCAAGGACAGTTGGAGCGTGCTGGGCCGTTCCTCGGGGTCCTTCGCGAGGCACGCGCGGACGAGCGGCGCGAGCGCGTCCGGCACCCCGTGCAGCTGCGCCTCCTCGTGCACCACGCGGTACAGCATGACCTCGGAACTACCGTGCCCGAAGGGCGAGTCGGAGGTAGAGGCGTACGCGAGCGTGGCCCCGAGCGAGAAGACATCCGTGGCCGGAGTGACGGCCGCCCCCCGCACCTGCTCGGGCGCGAGGAACCCCGGCGAACCGACCGCCGTACCGACATGCGTGAGCGTCGACGCACCGGTAGCCCAGGCGATACCGAAGTCGATGATCCGCGGACCCTTGGGGGAGAGGAGGATGTTCGACGGCTTGAGATCCCGGTGGACGACCCCGGCCTCATGCACCGCGACGAGCCCCTCGGACAGGGCGGCCCCGATAGCGGCGACCTCGGCCGCTCCCAGCGCGCCCTCGTCGGCGACCTTGTCATGCAACGACGGCCCGGGCACGTACTGAGTGGCGAACCACGGCCGATCGGCGTCCAGATCCGCCGCAACCAGCCGGGCGGTGCACCCGCCACGAATCCGCCGAGCGGCCGAGACCTCGCGCGCGAACCGCGAACGGAACTCCTGGTCCTCCGCCAGATCCGGCCGGATGACCTTCAGCGCGACCCGCTGGCCCTTGCGGTCGGAGCCCAGATAGACGACACCCATTCCGCCCGCGCCGAGCCGTCTGTGAAGCCTGAACGAGCCGACGACGCGCGGGTCCTCGCGCCTCAGGCGCATCATCGCCATGTTCATCCCCGCTGCCCGGTCCGTGTGACGAGCGACAGCTTACGTTTCCAGGGGCGCCCGCGCGCAAAGGCCGCGCCCTCTCGGACCGACGGATTGTCAGTGCCGGGTGGGAAACTTGAAGAGTGGTCAGAGGCGTTGTGGACAGCAGGACTTCACATCACCTCGGACCCCAACCAACCATCGCAGAAGGGGGATTGAGCGCGTGAAGGGTGATCGCGTCGAGATAGTGGTGGACGCCGGCGACACAACACGTACCTACGAGGTGGTGGCGAGCAGGGCGGGCCGTCGGGTGGAGACGGCGGTGCGCCGAGGGGTGGTGGAAGTGAGCGAAGTCACCCGCAGCGGCTCCGTCGTCCGCACTGCCCGCTTCATGGCGACCAGGGTCCTCGCCCTGGTCGAGCAGCCGGTCCCGCGCGAGGACAGCTCAGAGAAAGCGGGGCACACCGGACTACCCCTCCGGGAAGACCCCGAGACGTAGGACCGGGTCTCCACCCAGGGGAGTACTCCGCAGGTCATCGCTCATCCTCCGGGAGGCCCGCCAATCGGTACGAGGGCATGACGACCCGTACCCGCCGCACGCCTAGATTTGAGGTCAAGCGGCGGGTGCAGCACTCGTCCCCCGAGGTCAGACACCCGCCGCTGCCAACGACAACTGAGCTAGGTCAACGGAGCACGGTCAGGAGAGGGACCATGGCCCACACGGCACCGCGGGCATTGATCCGCGAAGAGGGACGCAAGGCCTACAACGCGGCCTTCCACACTCGCCGCACGGGCCGTCGCCACCCACTGGTGGCGACCTTGATGGCACTTCCCCTGGCGGTCCTGCTCCTCGTCGTCTTCGACGGCTGGGAGACCGTGGCCACACAGGCGTCGTCCGTGGGAGTGATGCTGGGGCGCTGAGCGGCGACCCCAGGCCCGGAAGAGCGGTCCGGGCGGGGACATCAACCCATGAAACCCCGTGGGGACGGGGGTGCGGCGGACGGCAAAAAAGCCGGCGCAGCTGGGGAGCTGCGCCGGCTTTGCTTTGCCCTTTTCCTGCCGACGACGCCGGCGTTCCCGTTTCAGTACAGGCCGACATCACTCAGCCCGTCCGGCGTTTGAGGACGAGGCCGTTCAGGCCGAAGGGGGTCTGGGGCGCAGCCCCAGGCGGGGTCGAAGGGGCGGCAGCTCCTGGAGGATGGGAAGGGTAGGGG
>NZ_JBLTJC010000688.1:0-2513 GCF_048158785.1 Streptomyces colwelliae
GTGGACGCCTGCGTGGGCGTACGACCAATGCATGAGGCCCGAGCAGTCGAAGCCGCCGGGGCCGTTGGCGCCCCAGATGTACGGCTTGCCGAGTGCGGCACCCGGCACGGGCTTCGTCGACAACCCGGAGGGCCTCTCCGCGAAGGTCATCCGCGAGTCGGCCGAGCGCAGGGCGCTCCTGGTTCCGCTTCGAGGGGTGGGCAGGGCACGCCGGGTACGCCGAACAGGCCTGGTGCGTCGAGTACTTCGAGTTCGTGGGACGCGTGGAGTGCGCCGGGGATGCCGGGTACGCGGACGAACGGTGGGTCGTCGGACCGGCGACCTGCTTCGGGCGCCCACGCGA
Organism: Streptomyces colwelliae; assembly: GCF_048158785.1. Classification (NCBI taxonomy): domain Bacteria; kingdom Bacillati; phylum Actinomycetota; class Actinomycetes; order Kitasatosporales; family Streptomycetaceae; genus Streptomyces; species Streptomyces colwelliae. The sequence continues at coordinate 344 of NZ_JBLTJC010000688.1, forward strand.
GAGGTCGACGGGCGGCGGAGGATGCGCCGCGACCGAGCGACGGCGTGGGTGTGTCGGGCTCGGACAACTCCGGGACTGCGGGGGCTTCGCGAACTGGGGGAGAGCCGTTCGCGCCGGGTTCTGATGTGCCGTCGCGTGGGATGGGTTCCGGTACGGCGTCGGCGGGGAGCGGGAACGCGGGCGGAGGCGACGGGTTCGGCACGGGGTGGTGGGACCGCGGTGACGGGAGACGTACGGCGCCGCAGGACGGTGGGTCCGATGCGGGCGAGGTGTTCCGGGGGAACGGACCCGATGCGCGCACCGGGTTTCCGGGCAACGGGTTCGATGCCGGCGCGGTGTCTTCGAGTACCGGCTCCGATCCTCGTACCGCATCTTCGAACGGCGGCTCCGATGGTCGTGCCGGGTCCGGTTCTGCGCCGGTCTCCTCCGATGGGCGGCCGCGTTTTCCCGGTCTTCGGCCCTTCTCGCCCCGAGCAATGGATCCCGTGAGTCCACCCCCTCCTCCAGCCTCGGCACGTTTTCCGGACACCCCGCCCGCGCCTGGCGGCGAGGCGCTCCGCGCGAACGCCGGTGGAGCCACGCGGGGAGCTGTTCCACCCCGGCCGCCTCACCGCCCGACGACGGCGACAGGCGGTAACGAAGCGCTGTGGGAACCGAGTTCGGAGACGGCCACCCCATCACCACGTCCTGCGAGCGAGGGCCCGCGTCCGTCGTCCGACTGGCTGCGCCAGGATTCGACCGGGTCGGCGACGCCTCCCGGCTCCGTTGCCCCACCGCGTGCTGCGGCTGCGGCTCCGGGCGAGGCATTCGACTGGTCGCGTCAGGATTCGGCCGGCTCGGGGGTGCCTCCCGTTCCGGGTGTCTCGCCAAGTGCGGTGGGTGAGGCCGCTGGTGTGTCGTCCGATCGGCTTCGCCATGCGCCGGGCCGCCCGGGAGCGGCTCCTGGCTTCGCTGCGTCGCAGGGTGCTGCGGGTGAGGTTCCGCGTGAGGCGTCTGATTGGTCGCGCCAGGATTCGGGTGGCTCGGGGGTGCCTCCCGTTCCGGGTGGTCCGCCGCGTGCCGAGGGTGAGGGTTCCGGTGAGTCGTCCGACTGGCTTCGCCATGCCCCCGGCCGCCCGGTAGCGTCTTCCGGTTCTGCCACCCCGCCCGGGTCGTCGGGCGAGGCTCCGCCTCAAGCCTCCGACCGGCTCGGCCAGGACTCTGCTCGCCAGGCAACGACTTCCGGTCCGGCGACTCCGCCGCGCTCTGACGGTGAGCCTCCGCGTGAGCCGTCCGACGCGCCGCGCTATGCCCCCACGCGCCCGGGAACGTCTGCCGGTCCCGCCGCCTCGCCGGGTACTGCGGGTGAGGTTCCGCGTCAGTCATCCGACTCGCAGCGCTATGTCCCCACCCGGCCGGGGACATCCGCCGACTCGGACACCCCGCCGCGCCCTGCGAGCGAGGCCTCGAATCCTTCGCCCGTCCGGCCCCGCCAGGATTCGACCCGCTCGGCAACGCCTCCTGGTCCGGTCACTCCGGCGCGCCCTGAGGGCGAGGTGCCGCGTCAGTCGTCCGACCGGCTTGGCCAGGATTCGAACCGCCCAGCAACGACTTCCGGTCCGGTGACTCCGCCGCGTCCCGAGGCTGAGCCTTCGCGTGAGTCGTCCGATCGGCAGCGCTATGTCCCCACCCGTCCGGGGACGTCTGCTGGTTCCAGTAACCCGTCCGGTCCGGCGGCCGAGCCTCCGCGTGAGCAATCCGACCGGCTCGGCGAGGATTCGACCCGCTCGGCAACGCCTCCTGCCCCGGTGACTCCGCCGCGCCCCGCAGCCGCGCCTCCGGGTGCGTCGTCTGACCGGCAGCGCTACGTCCCCACGCGGCCGGGAACGTCTGCCGACTCCAGTACCTCGCCCGGCCCGGTGACCGAGCCCCCGCGCGAGCCGTCCGACCGGCTCGGCCAGGAGTCGACCCGGTCGGCAACGCCTCCCGGCCCGGCGACTGCGCCGCGTCCCGCAGCTGAGCCTTCGCGTGAGTCGTCCGACCGGCAGCGCTACGTCCCGACCCGTCCAGGGACATCTGCCGGGTCCACCACCCCGCTCCGCCCGGCAGCCGCCCTGGCGACGGGAACGTTCGGGGACGTGGGCCTGGCCCCGGTGGCGGCCGGGCTCTTCGGCCTGATGTCGGCGATGGG
>NZ_JBLTJC010000689.1:0-2512 GCF_048158785.1 Streptomyces colwelliae
ATCGGCACCGCCCAGTACCTCTCCCCGGAGCAGGCCAAGGGCGAGCAGGTCGACGCCCGCTCGGACCTCTACTCGACGGGCTGCCTCCTCTACGAACTCCTGACCGTACGGCCGCCCTTCGTGGGCGCCGCCCACTCCACCCCGCTGAGCCGAACTCCCAGCAGCCGGGCGGCCACCACCGCCGTCACCGCGAGGCTCGACGCCAGTGCCGCCCCGACCGCGTAGATGGGAAGCGACCGCAGTGCCGCGATCTGGAACACGAACCCCACACCGTCAAGCCCCAGCCCCGCCAGATACCGCCACTGCCGTAGTGCTCGCAGCAAAAGCGCCGCGTCCCCGCCCCCACCGGCCGTGGCCGCCCGCGCGGCGACCGCCTGCAACACCGTCGCCGTACCGAAACAGACCGCCGCGCCGAGCGCGCACACCATTCCAAAGAGCACAAAGTGACTCTAGGGGAGGGGAGATCGCAGCGGTCTCCCGCGTGAGCCCTCTCACCCGACTCCAGGAACTCCAGGGCTGCCTTCAGAAACTCCCGGGCGGTGTCCAGCCGCCCAACATCGCGCGGAGTTGGGCCAGCCCCCGGTCCAGGTCCGCCGCCGCGATCAGCCGCGGGTGGTGGTTGCGCGCGGTGTGAGCGTCGGCGGCGGCGATGAGCGCTTCCGTACTGGTCACGGCGTTTCCCGGGGTGAAGGTGCCCCGTCCCTGTCCTCGCCCGCATGGTGGACGCAGGAGCCGCACCGTCCGGCACGCCCGGTAGGCTGACCGGCGGGCCGTGACTGGCGCGCTGGGATGGGACCGACCATCAGGGAGCGGCCCGAGCTGGAATGTGTGCCGTGCGCCTGGGCCGTACCGAGAACGCCGAACGCCACGTCCGGAGGTCCCCATGCCCGACAATTCCGCGCCCCTTTCCCCTGAGTCCACCGCCTTCCGTGCCGCGCTCGATGTGATCCGTGCCGTCGAGCCGCGCGTCGCCGACGCCATCGGCCAGGAAGTCGCCGACCAGCGCGAGATGCTCAAGCTGATCGCCTCCGAGAACTACGCCTCCCCGGCCACTCTCCTGGCCATGGGCAACTGGTTCAGCGACAAGTACGCCGAGGGCACCATCGGCCGCCGCTTCTACGCCGGCTGCCGCAACGTCGACACCGTCGAGTCCCTCGCCGCCGAGCACGCGCGCGAACTCTTCGGCGCCCGCCACGCCTACGTCCAGCCGCACTCCGGCATCGATGCCAACCTCGTCGCCTTCTGGTCGATCCTCGCCGACCGCGTCGAGGTCCCGGCCCTCGCGAAGGCGGGCGTCCGCCAGGTCAACGACCTCTCCGACGCCGACTGGGCCGAACTCCGCCAGGCCTTCGGCAACCAGCGCATGCTCGGCATGTCCCTGGACGCCGGCGGCCACCTCACCCACGGCTTCCGCCCCAACATCTCCGGCAAGATGTTCGACCAGCGCTCCTACGGCACCGACTCGGCGACGGGCCTCATCGACTACGAGGCGCTGCGGGTCTCCGCCCGCGAGTTCAAGCCGCTGATCATCGTCGCCGGCTACTCCGCCTACCCGCGTCTGGTGAACTTCCGCATCATGCGCGAGATCGCCGACGAGGTCGGGGCGACCCTGATGGTGGACATGGCGCACTTCGCCGGCCTGGTCGCGGGCAAGGTGCTGACCGGTGACTTCGACCCGGTCCCGCACGCCCAGATCGTCACCACCACCACCCACAAGTCCCTGCGCGGCCCGCGCGGCGGCATGGTCCTGTGCGACGACTCCCTTAAGGACCAGGTCGACCGCGGCTGCCCGATGGTCCTCGGCGGCCCGCTCCCGCACGTCATGGCAGCCAAGGCCGTCGCCCTCGCCGAGGCCCGGCAGCCCTCCTTCCAGGACTACGCCCAGCGCATCGTCGACAACTCCCGTGCGCTGGCGGACGGTTTGATGCGCCGCGGTGCCACCCTGGTCACCGGCGGCACCGACAACCACCTCAACCTGATCGACGTCGCCTCCTCCTACGGCCTCACCGGCCGCCAGGCCGAGGCCGCCCTGCTCGACTCGGGCATCGTCACCAACCGCAACGCCATCCCCGCCGACCCCAACGGCGCCTGGTACACCTCCGGCATCCGCATCGGCACCCCCGCCCTGACCACGCGCGGTCTCGGCACGGCGGAGATGGACGAGGTGGCGTCCCTGATCGACCGCGTCCTGACCACCACCGAGCCGGGCACGACGAAGTCGGGCGCGCCGAGCAAGGCCGCGCACATCCTCGACCCGAAGATCGCGGACGAGATCTCCCACCGGGCCACCGACCTCGTCGCCGGCTTCCCGCTGTACCCGGAGATCGACCTCGGCTGACAGCCGACGTACGCCCTCTGTTGAGTTGTCAAAGATCGGCGACTCTCACAGATCGATGAGTTCCTGTCGTGGTTCCTCGCGCGGCGGTCCGGCCTCCAGCGCATCGACGCGATCTTCGCCACGCAGGAAACCGGCCAGCGCGGGCGGGTCGAGGATGTCGAGCGGCTCCAACAC
>NZ_JBLTJC010000690.1:0-2495 GCF_048158785.1 Streptomyces colwelliae
GGGAACGGGGGTGAGGGGTCGTAGCGACCGTGGGGGCGCTCATGTCACCGGCTCCGTCAGTACGCGGTCCACCGGGACGTCCGCCGTGACCGTCACCGCGGCCGGGTCCAGGTCCGCGGGGGTGGGCATCACGCTGCCGGGGAGCTGGACGGCGGCCGCGCCGTGGGCGACCGCCGAGGCCAGGGCTTCGGGGCCGCTGCCGCCGGCGATCAGGAAGCCGGCCAGCGAGGAGTCCCCCGCGCCGACATTGCTGCGTACGACGTCGACGCGCGCGCTGCCGAACCAGGCACCGGAGCCGTCCACCAGCAACTGCCCGTCCGCGCCGAGGCTGGCGAGTACGGCGCCGGCGCCCAACTCCCTTAGTTCTTCGGCCGCTTTGACCGCGTCGCCGACGGTGGCGAGGGGGCGGGAGACGGCCTCCGCGAGTTCCTCGGCGTTGGGCTTGACGACGTCGGGGCGCTCGCGCAGGGCCTCGATGAGCGCGGGGCCGGAGGTGTCGAGGGCGATACGGACGCCGGCGGCGTGGGCGCGGGCCACCAACTCGGCGTACCAGGACGGCGCGAGGCCGCGCGGGAGGCTGCCGCAGCAGGCGATCCAGTCGGCGTCACGGGACTGCCGGCGGACCGTCTCCAGGAGCAACTCCTGCTCGGCGGCGGTCAGTTCGGGGCCGGGGGCGTTGATCTTCGTGAGGACGCCGTCCGCCTCGGCGAGGGCGATGTTCGAGCGGGTGGCCCCGGCGACCGGGACCGGCGCGACCTCGATGCCCTGCGCGTCGAGCAGGTCCGCCACCAGCGCGCCCGGAGCGCCGCCCAGCGGCAGGACGGCGACGGTACGGCGGCCCGCGGCGGCGACCGCGCGGGAGACGTTGACGCCCTTGCCGCCCGGGTCCATGCGCTCGCCGGTGGCCCGTATGACCTCGCCGCGGTCGAGGGAGGGGACCTCGTAGGTGCGGTCGAGGGAGGGGTTCGGGGTGACGGTGAGGATCATGCGCGCACTACTTCCATGCCGCCGCGCTCCATGGCGGTGGCGTCTTCTGGGCTCAGCCCGCTGTCGGTGATCAGCAGGTCCACGTCGCTCAGGGCGCCGAAGCGGGCGAAGTGCTCCTGGCCGTGCTTGGCGGAGTCGGCGAGCAGCACCACGCGGCGGGCGGCGGTGATCGCCGCGCGCTTGACCGCGGCCTCGGCGAGGTCGGGGGTGGTCAGCCCGTGCCCGGCGGAGAAGCCGTTGGCCGCGACGAACACGACGTCGGCGCGGATCTCGCTGTACGCCCGCAGCGCCCAGGCGTCCACGGCGGCGCGCGTACGGTGCCGCACGCGTCCCCCGACGAGGTGGAGCTGCATGCCCGGGTGGTCCGCGAGGCGGGCCGCGATGGGCAGGGAGTGCGTGACGACGGTGAGCTCGGCCTCCAGCGGGATGATGCCCGCGAGGCGGGCCACCGTCGTACCGGCGTCGAGGATCACCGTGCCCTGCATCGGCAGTTCGGCGAGGGCCGCCTTGGCGATCCGGTCCTTCTCGTCGGCCGCCGTCGACTCGCGCTCGGCGAGGTCCGGCTCGAAGTCCAGCCGCCCGGCGGGTATGGCACCGCCGTGCACCCGGCGGACGAGTCCCGCGCGGTCGAGGGCCTTCAGGTCCCGGCGGATCGTCTCCGCCGTGACCTGGAACTCCTCGGCCAGCGACACCACGTCCACCCGGCCGCCGTCACGGGCCAGCCGGAGGATCTCCTGCTGCCGCTCCGGTGCGTACATGTCCGTTCGCCTCCGACCTTTGCCCGAACTTGTGGTTTCGCTCGGAGGCTACGCCCGGATTTCCGGAAAGTAAACAGGTTCGGGCACGAGGTGGACATGAACGGGCAGAGCGATCTTTATAGCGACCTCTATGTGGGGGTGCTCTGCGGTGTGCGGTGTGCGGTGTGTGCCGTGTGCGGTGTGCGGTGTGCGGTGTGCGGTCAGCTGTGGCGCAGGTCCTTGATCCGTTGCTCGGCCGCGAGGATGGCGTGCGCCAGTTCGTCGCGGGCGGCCTCCTGGCGCATCGCCTGTTCGAGCCGGGTGCGGTGCTCCGGGAGGCCGACGCGTACGGCCGGGCCCTGCGCGGGCAGGGCGGTGGCGACGTAGCCCCGCACGCTCTCGACGACCTTCGTCAGCTCGAACCGGACGCCTTCGGTGTGGTCGGCTATGCCCGCGAGCATGTTGCCGATCGTGGCGATGTTCTTGAAGTCCTCGGCGGCACAGGGCTTCTGGGCGAGGCCGCACTGCGCGGCGTAGAGGTCGGCGAGCCACGCGGAGGGCTTGTCGTACTCGGTGTTCGTCTCGTCCTTGCGGCGCATCCTCCGCGTCCAGGCGAAGACCTGCCTGTGGTGCCGGTACATCAGGGCCCCGAGAAGGGCAGAGGCGGCGGGCACCAGGAAGGTGCTGGTCATCATGCGGTGATCCGTTCGGGGATGGAGCGCGAGCGGGGAGGGGAACGGTCCGACGCCCGGCTGAAGCTGGCCGGCGACC
>NZ_JBLTJC010000691.1:0-2462 GCF_048158785.1 Streptomyces colwelliae
CCAGCGGGCTGTTCGTACTCGGCGGCGAACAGGTCGAGTTGAAGGCGTTCGAACCCCGGGCCGGTCGACGGATGGCGGCTTGCCAGTCGCTGCCGACACCCGCTGGTCAAACCTCGGTCAGATCAGCGGTGTTGAGGGTCGGGGGCTCCCTCCACGGCATCGGGGACCGGGTTCGCCGAACACGTCCGCCACGCCCCGCACGGTCCTGACCGCGCCGCAGGTCGCCGCGATCCAGTCCACGGCCATCCGGTGATCGTCGTGCGCCCGGTCGGCCACCGCGTCCGCGACGACGAACGGCTCCATGTCCTGCATCCACGCGTCGGCCGCCGTCAGCAGCACCTGGGTGCGTGCGAACACTCCGACGATCACCGGTTGGTCGCGCCCCAACTCCGCGAGCCTGCGCCGCAGTCGGGTACCGGCGAAGGCACTGAACCGCTTCGCCACCAGCACGCTGTCGCCGACCTGCGGGCGGATCGCGTCCACGACGTCACGTGAGTCCTCGCCGCCGGGCAGGCGTGGATGCCCGAAGCTGGACTCCCGTCCGTCCGGTTCCCGCTCCGCGGTCTTGAGGGTGTACAGCACGGGAATGCCCGCGGCCCGCGCCGACTCCGTCAACTGAGCGACTCCGGCGAGGAGTTCACCGACCGGTGCGGAGGACTCCCGCAGCACGTGCAGGAAGTGGTTCTGGACGTTCAGGACCACCAGCGCCGCGCGCCCCGGGTCGATGGACCAGCCCGTCCGGTCCGGGGGCAGCGCGGCAGGGCCGGGCATGACGTACGGGACCATGTCGGATGTCGGCATACGCGTCGGCCTCTCACCGGTCGTCGGTCGTCGTGGGGAAGGGTGAGCGCGGCAGCGGCTCAGTAAGTCCCATGCGTCCAGCGGCCGTTCGTCATCGTGGCGTGCACGGGCATCGCGCGCAGGGTGTCCGGGTCGACGTCCAGGGGGTCCGCGTCGACGACCACCAGGTCGGCCGGGTCGCCGACGCGGATGAGCCGGCGTCCGCGAGCCGCCGCGACCAACGCGTCCGGGACGGACAGGCGTTGCTCCGGGTGCCAGGCGGGACGTTCGTCGTCGGTGCGGACGACGGCGGAGGCGATGGCGAGCCAGGGGTCGAGCGGCGAGACCGGGGCGTCCGAGCCGAACTCGAGCCGTGCCCCGGCGGCGAGCAGGTCGCCGTAGGCGAAGGCGCGTTCGGTGCGCCCGGCCCAGTGCCGGTCCGCCACGTCGCGGTCGTCCGTCGCGTGCCGGGGCTGCACCCCCGCCGTGACTCCCAACTGGGCGAATCTAGGCAGGTCTTGAGGGCTCAGCAACTGCGCGTGCTCGATCCGGCCCCGGCAGCGCACCGCCTCGAAGGCGTCCAGGGCAACGGTGTTGGCATGGTCGCCGATGGCGTGCACGGCGGGTTCGATGCCGTGCGCGGCGGCGTGCCGCATGAGCCGTACGAGCTCGTCGGGGGCCGTCTCCTCGATGCCGTGGGCGCCGTCCGTGCCCTCGAGTCCCGGGTAGGGGTCGCGGCACAGGGCGGTACGGGTGTTGAGGGATCCGTCCGTGAAGAGCTTCAGCGGCCCCACCCGAACCAGCCCGCCCTCCGCACCGACGGCGTCCCCCGTACGCAGCCCGCGCTTGACCGCCGCGTCCAGGTAACTCGGATACACCGCGGCCGACACCCGTACGGCGGGCCGGAATCGGGCCGAACGCCGTTCCCAGTCCGCGACCGTGTCGCCGAACTGGAAGTCGATGACACCGCTGACCCCGCGCGCGGCGGCGGCCCGGCAGGCGTCCTCGATCCAGCCGTCGACCACCTCGTCCGGTGCCGCGGGCAGGGCCGACAGGACCTCGTGGGCCTCGTGCTCCCGGATCAGGCCGGTGGGATGGTCGCCCCGGCCGACGAGGGCGAGGCAGGCGGAGTTGAGCCACGCGGCATGCAGATCGGCGCTGACCAGGGCGACCGGCCGATCGGGCAGCACCGCGTCCAGCAGCCCCTTGTGCGGGGCGTCGGCCCACAGCCCGTCCCGGAACCCGTACCCGTAGAGCACCGCGCCGTCGGGCGTTCCGGCGCGTTCCCGGACGAGATCGGCGACGGCCCGCGCGGACGCGGTACCGGCCAGGTCGAGCCGGTGCCGGGCACTCGCCCACTCCGCCAGATGGACATGGGCGTCCCACAGACCGGGCAACAACACCCGCCCGCCGAGATCGAGTTGCCGCTCACCGGCACCCTCGGCGCCCGCATCCGCTTCCGGTACGACATGGGTGATCCGACCGTCCGCCACCCGCACCCGGGCGAGCGGCCCACCGGCACCCAGGCGCACCCGGGTGAGTGTGAGGGCGCTTGGGTTGTCCGCCATAAGGGCCTCCAGGGGAATGCCGAGGGCACTCCTCCAACGATTCCACCAAGTAAAGTAAGGCTTACCTTACCTTGCAGATCGCCCTTCCGTCCCCCGGACGACGGCTCCCGGCCC
>NZ_JBLTJC010000692.1:0-2459 GCF_048158785.1 Streptomyces colwelliae
GCCCGTGCTGCTGCGCACCGCGCGGTCGCTGACCGCGAACGCGTGCGACGCGGAGGACCTGTTGCAGACCGCGCTGACCAAGACGTATGTCGCCTGGGAGCGGATCGAGGACCACCGCGCGCTGGACGGCTATGTCCGCCGGGCGCTGTTGAACACGCGGACCTCGCAGTGGCGCAAGCGCAAGGTCGACGAGTTCGCGTGCGAGGAACTGCCCGAGCCGGAGACGGTCGGCGGCGCGGAGGACCCGGCCGAGCAGCAGGCGCTGCACGACGCGATGTGGCGGGCGATCGCGAAGCTGCCGGAGCGGCAGCGGGCGATGGTCGTCCTCAGGTACTACGAGGATCTCAGCGAGGTCCAGACGGCAGAGGTGCTCGGGGTGTCCGTGGGCACGGTGAAGTCGGCGGTGTCGCGGGCGCTCGGCAAGCTGCGCGAGGACCCGGAGCTGGTCCTCGCCCGCTAGCCGGGGGCGACGTGATGTGATCGATCGCCCGGCCCTAGTGACATACCGTGCGGTATGTGCGCAGAATCAGCGCATCCCTTACTACCGCGTAGGCAATGTCGCCCCGGGAGGACGCCGTGCTGAGCACCATGCAGGACGTACCGCTGCTGATCTCCAGGATCCTGACCCACGGGTCCACGGTCCATGGAACATCGCAGGTGATCAGCTGGACCGGTGAGGGAGAGCCGGAGCGCCGTTCCTTCGCGGAGGTCGGTGCCCGCGCGGCCCAACTGGCGCACGCCCTGCGCGAGGACCTGGGCGTGGTGGACGGCGAGCGCACGGCGACCTTCATGTGGAACAACGCCGTCCACGTCGAGGCCTACTTCGCGATCCCCGCCATGGGCGCGGTGCTGCACACGCTCAACCTCCGTCTTCCGGCGGAGCAGTTGGCGTGGATCGTCAACCACGCGGCGGACCGGGTGGTGATCGTCAACGGTTCGCTGATCCCGCTGCTCGCCCCGCTGCTGTCCAAGCTGCCCACGGTTGAGCACATCGTCGTCTCCGGGCCCGGCGACCGCACCCCCCTCGACGGCGCCCACGCGCGCGTGCACGAGTACGAGGACCTCATCGCCGGCAAGCCGACGACGTACGACTGGCCCGAGCTGGACGAACGCCAGGCCGCCGCGATGTGCTACACCTCCGGCACGACGGGCGACCCCAAGGGCGTGGTGTTCAGCCACCGTTCGATCTACCTGCACTCCATGCAGGTCAACATGACCCAGTCGATGGGCCTCACGGACCAGGACACGTCACTGGTCGTGGTGCCCCAATTCCACGTGAACGCCTGGGGATTGCCGCACGCCACCTTCATGACCGGCGTGAACATGCTGATGCCGGACCGCTTCCTCCAGCCCGCCCCGCTCGCCGAGATGATCGAGAGCGAGCGCCCGACGCACGCGGCGGCCGTGCCCACCATCTGGCAGGGCCTGCTCGGCGAGCTGACCGCGAAGCCCCGCGACGTCTCGTCGCTCACCCAGGTCACCATCGGCGGTTCGGCCTGCCCGCCCGCCCTCATGGCGGCCTTCGACGAGCTGGGCATGCGGGTCTGCCACGCCTGGGGCATGACGGAGACGTCCCCGCTGGGCACGGTCTCGCGCCCGCCGGCCGAAGCGGTCGGTACGGAGCGGGAGTTCGAGTACCGGCTGACCCAGGGCCGTTTCCCGACGAGCGTCGAGGCCCGGCTCACCGGCCCCGGCGGCGAGCGGCTGCCCTGGGACGGCGAGTCGGCGGGCGAGCTGGAGGTGCGCGGCCCGTGGATCGCCGGCGCCTACTACAACGGCCCGGACACCGAACCCCTGCGCCCCGCCGACAAGTTCAGCGAGGACGGCTGGCTCAAGACGGGTGACGTCGGCACGATCTCCCCCGACGGCTTCCTCACCCTCACCGACCGCGCCAAGGACGTCATCAAGTCCGGCGGCGAGTGGATCTCCTCCGTCGACCTGGAGAACGCCCTGATGTCCCACCCGGACGTCACCGAGGCCGCCGTGGTCGCCGTACCGGACGAGAGGTGGGGTGAGCGTCCGCTGGCGACCGTGGTCCTACGGGAGGGGTCGACCGCCGACTTCGAGTCCCTGCGCGCCTTCCTCGCCGACGCGGGGAAGATCGCCAAGTGGCAGCTCCCCGAACGCTGGACGATCATCGAGTCGGTCCCGAAGACGAGCGTCGGAAAGTTCGACAAGAAGGTGCTGCGCAGGCGGTACGCGGCTGGTGACCTGGACGTCACCAAGCTCTGACCGCCCACCCGTTCACGCCGATCCGCCGGGCAGGGCGCCCCACGGCCCCTGCCCGGCGTACGGCCACGTCATCGTCGTAGAAGAAGAGCTCACCGCCGCGCAGGCGAAGAACTCATCGCCGCCGCGCGCCCGTAGCCGTGGAGGCCGGCGCGAAGAAGACGTACGACATCACCATCACGCGAACCACCGGTGCGGACAAGGCGGTTCGGCACGAGCTGCACTTCGAG
>NZ_JBLTJC010000693.1:0-2418 GCF_048158785.1 Streptomyces colwelliae
GCCCCAGCACCCGCATGGCCGTGCAGATGGCGGTCGGGATCGCCGCCGCCTTCGTCCTCGGGCATCTCCTCTTCGACGACCACTGGCCGTGGGTCGTCCTCACCGCGTACGTCGCCGCGAGCGGCAACCGCGGCCGAACGGACGTACTGCGCAAGGGAGTCGAGCGCCTGGCCGGGGCCACGGCCGGCACGCTGCTGGCCGCGGGTGTCGCGCTGGCCGGGGTCACCGGCGACGCGGCCGTGGCGCTGATGTTCGCCGTGCTGACGGTGGCGTTGTGGCTGCGGCCCCTCAACTACGCCTACTGGGCCGCCGGGATGACCTGCGCGCTCTCCCTCCTCCTCGGCTACTTCGGCCAGGACGCCCTGAGCCTGTTGCCCACCCGGCTCGAAGGGATCGCGGTCGGGGCGGTGTTGTCGGTGGCGGCGGCGTGGTGGCTCCTGCCGGTGCCGCGCGTCCGCCGCCCTCAGCCGGTCCTCGGCACGACGAGTCCCGTCTCGTAGGCCATCACCACGGCCTGCGTACGGTCCCGCAGCCCCAGCTTCGAGAGGATCCGACTGACGTGGGTCTTCACGGTCTCCTCGCCCACGTGCAGCCGTTCGGCGAGTTCGGGGTTGGACAGGCCCTCCGCGAGCAGCCGCAGGACGTCGGTCTCGCGCGGGGTGAGAACGTCCAACTTGCCCTGCGTGGGCGCCTTCGGGCGCATCCGGGCGAACTCCGCGATCAGGCGGCGCGTGATCCCGGGCGCGAGCAGCGCCTCACCGGCGGCCACGACCCGCACCGCCTCGAAGAGCCGTTCCGCGGTCACGTCCTTGAGCAGGAACCCGCTGGCACCGGCGGCGAGCGCGTCGTAGACGTGCTCGTCGAGGTCGAAGGTGGTCAGCACCAACACCCTTGGTGTGTCAGGCCCGTTCTGGAGTCGCGCGGTGGCCTCGATGCCGTCCATGACCGGCATGCGTACGTCCATCAGCACCACGTCCGGTGACTCCTCGCGGCAGACGTGTACCGCCTCGGCGCCGTCGCGGGCCGTGCCCACGACCGTGAAGTCGGCCTGGGTGGCGAGGAGTCCGGCGTATCCGAACCGGACGATCTCGTGGTCGTCGGCGACGACGATACGGATGCTCACGACAGCGCCGCCTCTTCCTCCGGCTTGACGGGAAGCCGCGCCTCGACCAGGAAACCGCCGCCGGGAGCGGGCCCGGTGCGCAGTGTCCCGCCGACCGTCGCGGCACGCTCGCGCATCCCGAGCAGACCGTGACCGGAGAGGGCGGCGGCGGATCCCGGGCCGGTGGGTCCCGGGCCGTTGTCGCGCACGCGCAGCGCCAAGTCCTGCTCCCCGTAAAGGAGTTCTACGTCCACTGCGGCACCCGGCGCGTGGCGGCGGGCGTTGGTGAGGGCCTCCTGGACGATGCGGTACGCGGTGACCTCGATGCCGGGGTCCAGCGAGGTGACGTGTCCGCTGACGATGAGGCGGGTGCGGGAGCCGGCCGCGTCGCGTGACTCGTCGACCAGGTCGATGAGTTGGGCGAGACCGGGCTGGGGACGCCGTTGGACCCCGGTGTCGGCGTCCTCGCGGAGCACGCCCAGCAGCCGCCGCATCTCGGTCAGGGCGGTGCGCGCGGTGTCGCCGATGGCGAGCAGGCGGGTGGCGCCCTCGGCGGGGAGGCCGGGGGTGGTGAGCCGGGCGGTCTCGGCCTGGACGGCGATCATCGAAATATGATGCGCGACGACGTCGTGCAACTCCCGTGCGATACGCGCCCGTTCACCCCGGGCGGCGTGTTCGAGGAGGGTGTCCGCGAAGGCCTGTTCCGTCGCGCTGTGCGCCTGTGCCGTGCTGCGGACGTGGTGGGCGATGCCGGTGGCCGCGGCGGCGGAGGCGAGGGTCGCGACGAGGACGGCGACGATCCTGGTCAGTTCCTCGTGGCTGGCGAGGGCGATCGCGACGTAGGGGAGGACGAGCAGCCCGCCGAGGCGGGTGGCTCCGGCGCGGCCCAGCACGTAGACGCACACCAGTTGGGCCACGACCCCGCCGACGGTGAGCCCTCCGAAGGGCACGAGGGAGAGCACGCAGGCGGCACTGAGCGCGAGGGCCGCGCAGGTCCGGGCGAACCGTCCGCTGCCGAGGACGAAGCTGAGGGGAAGCGTGGAAGCGAGGCCGAGCAGCAACAGGGCGGCGAAGCCCCCGGCCAAGTCGCCACTGCGGAGAAGGACTTCGGAGAGCGAGAGAACGGCCAGGGCGACGGGAACGACGAGCCCGGCGCGCGGCGAGGCAGCGGCAAAGCACAGCCGCCCAACGCCGACCAGCCGACGGAAATGCCGGTTCCGGCCCGGGACACCAGCTGCCACCGGCCGGTGTTCCTCCGCCCCGGCGGTGTTTTCCGGCGTCGCGGACCGCCCCGCCCCCGACGGCTCCTCCACGCC
>NZ_JBLTJC010000694.1:0-2412 GCF_048158785.1 Streptomyces colwelliae
TAGCCACTCACCGGGCACTCCGGGCCGAGCACGGAGCCGAGCAACCCCGAGGTCCTAACCGGGTTGCCCTGGACGTCATCCGCTTTCCGAACGCGATGGGCCGGTTCGGAGCGGGTGGGCATGAACTGGGATGGCTCGGTTTCATACCTATCCAACTGCGCGGGGGGCTCGGGCGCCCGTCGTGAAATCCGCAGGGTGTCCTTGGCGTTCCTGGCGTGCCGCGCCGTCAACTCCCCAGTGTGTGCAGGTGTGTTGACGTGTCTTCCTGCCCGTTTCGATACGTCGCGCGCCACCCCGGAAAGGAAAACGCCGGTGTCGCAGTTCCTCACCGCAGCTCCTCTTCTCCGCCGTGCCGTCGGGTACCGGGGGGCGAGGTGAGCCGGCACCGGGGTACGCCCGCGTCGACGGCGGCGGGAGCAACGGCCGGGCGGGGGCGCAGTATCCGGGCCTCGCTCATCACGCTCGCGGTGGTGCCGGCGACGGCGCTGGTGCTGCTGTGGGTCAGTGGTTCGTACGCGCTCTTCGACCAGTGGAACAAGTCCAACGACGTCGGGCAGGCGGCGAAGACCACGTACGCCCTTCAGCCGGCGGTCGGCGAGTTCCAGAAGGAACGGCAGCTGACCGTCAGCCTGCTGGCCTCGCACGGCAGTTCCGCCGCCCTGGAGGCGCAGCGGCGCCGGACGGACGCCGTACTCGCCGGGTTCCGCAAGGCGGATTCCGCCTCCGCCGGGGCCGGATCGGCGCAGTACCAGGCCCAGTTGGCCACCGTGCGCAAGCGGCTCACCGGGCTGACCACCGAACGGGCCGCCGTCGACGACGGGAAGACCACCCGGCAGCAGGCCTACACCGCCTACTCCGACGCCGTGTCCTCGGCGCTGAACCTCTTCGGGATGCTCAGCACCGACAGCGGCGACGCGGCCACCGCGGCCGACGCCGGCCACGCCCTGGCGTTCCTGCGCGGGGCGGAGGCGCTCTCGCAGGAGGAGGCGATCCTCAACGGAGTCGCCGCGTCACGGAAGTTGAGCGTCCAGGAGAGGTCGGCGCTGGCGGCCGCCCAGGCCGTCCGGGTCTCTGTGCTGACCAACGAGGTGGAGCCGTACCTGCCCACGGAGCTGGGCGCCGAGCTGGGCAAGGCCATGAGCGGTCAGGACGGGGCCGCCATGACGGCCTTCGAGAAGACCGTCGTCGCGGCGTCCGCCGGGTCCGACGGCACGGTCTCCGTGCCCTCCGTCCCGGCCGCCCGCGCCGCCGCCCCGGGGCGTGTGTCCGGCGCGGTGCAGGCCGTGGAGGGCCAGTACCTGGGCAAGGTCACCGAGGATTCCGCGCACCGGACCCACATGGTGCTCGTCAAGGCGCTGTCGGGCAGCGCCCTCGCGCTGGTCGCCGTCCTCGCCGTGGGCGTCCTGTCCTGGCGCATCGCCCGGTCCCTCATCGGCCGGATGTCCGGGCTGCGCGCGGCGACGCTCGAACTGGCCGAGGAGAAGCTGCCCGAACTGATCACCCGGCTGCGTACCCAGGGCAAACGGGCCGAGGTCGGCGACCTGCCCGAACTCGACTACGGCACGGACGAGTTGGGCAAGGTCGCGGACGCCTTCAACAGCGCCCAGCGGACCGCGGTGAGCGTCGCGCTGGAGCAGGCCGCGCTGCGGGAGGGGGCGCGACTGGTGTTCCACAACATGTCGCGCCGTATCCAGCTCCTCGTGCACCGCCAGCTCACGGTGATCGACTCCATGGAACGCAAGGAGCAGGACCCTCAACTCCTCTCCGATCTCTACCGCGTCGACCACCTCGCCACCCGGATGCGACGCAACGCGGAGAGCCTGACCGTGCTGTCCGGCGCGACACCCCGGCGCCGCTGGAAGCACGCGGTGCCGCTCGCGGATCTGTTGCGCAGCGCGGTGTCCGAGATCGAGGGGTACACCCGGGTCGTCGTCGAACCCCTCCCGCCCATCGCGGTGTTGGGCCCGGCCGTCGGCGACACGATCCACCTCATGGCCGAACTCATCGAGAACGGCGTGACGTTCTCCCCTCCGCACACCGAAGTACGGGTCCGCGCACTGCCGGTGGCCCAGGGGTACGCCATCGAGGTGGAGGACCGGGGGCTCGGCCTCTCCCCGGACGAGTACGCGGCGGCCAACGAACTCCTGCACCACCCCAAGGACTTCAGCTTCACCACGCTCGGCGAGGACCCCCGCCTCGGCCTCTTCACCGTCGGCCACCTCGCCCAGCGCCACGGCGTCACAGCCAGCCTCCAGGCATCGTCGTACGGCGGTTCCCTGGCCGTCGTCGTCCTCCCACACGCCCTCACGGAATCGGCGGCGGACACGGTACCGCCACCGCTGGACGCACGGGCGGAACGGCATTTGGCTTCGGTCGCGGGGTTGGCGACGGGGTCGGTCACGGGGGTGGGAG
>NZ_JBLTJC010000695.1:0-2405 GCF_048158785.1 Streptomyces colwelliae
CAAGATCCCCGATCCCCCGCCCGACCAGGCACATCACCATGTAGACGTTGTACGGAACGGTCGCGACCTGCTCCGAACTGCCCAGCACGTCCTTCAGGTACTTCGCACTCCAGTTGGAGACGGTCGAGTCCCCGATATAGGCAAAGGTCATCACCAGACACAACGGCAGCAGCAACTTGAAAACAAGAGGCCCAGCCTCCGCACCCTCACCCTCGCCCTCCGCGCCGGGCGCACCCCCGTCGACGTACCACCGACTCCCCACAAAAGCGGCCGGCAACAACACAGCCACCACCGGCAGATACGACACCCACAACGCGAGATGCCAGTGCGCCCCCGCCCAAGCCAGCGAGGCCCCCACGATCCCGCCCAGGCTGTACGCGGCATGGAAGCTGAGCATGATGCTCCGCCCGTACGTCCGCTGCAAACTCACCCCGAGCATGTTCATCGAGGCGTCCAGCGCACCCACACCGAGCCCGAACGCCCCGAGGGCGACGGCCAGTTCGACCATGCTGTCGCCCGCCCCGACCCCGAGCAGCGCCAGGAGGACAACGGGCTGGGACCAGCGCAGCAACACGCTGGGCCGTATTCGCTTCACCAGGTGCTCGGTGGTCACACTCCCGACCCCGGCGAGGATCGGCACGGCGGCCAGGAAGACGGGCAGCAACCCGTCCGAGACCCCGTACCGGTCCTGGATCGCCGGGATGCGCGTCACGAGCAGCGCGAAGGTGGCGCCCTGAGCGAAGAAGCTGAACGCCAAAGAGGCCCTACCGCGCCGCAGCACATCTGTCATGGCGGCGAGCGTAAGGGCCCCGGCGTACTCATGGGTAGATCCAGCCAAAGATGAATTCGGCTCACCTTTACCGAGCGGCGGCCAGCGAGGGAAGAACCGCAGGTGCGGGGGCGTCCCCGCCCTTCAGCTCAGCGGCGATCATCTCCGCCATCGGCCCGGCGGCAAGACCACCGCTGACGACGGCCGCCACGACCATCGTGCCGACCATGACAACCGTGCCCAGCCACACCATGGTGTCCACGGGCAACGTGTACGCACCGACGACCCGCGCCACGCACTCGGCGAGCAACATCACACCCCACACGAGCGAGAAGCGCCGCTCGGCCCGCTGAAAGGCCGCCGACCCACTCAACAGCCGCTCGAAGACGGCCTCCCGGTCCGGGTCCCCCTTCACGAGGAAGGGCTTCATACCGGCGGTCATCATCGGCTTGCCCATCACCACCGACACCAGCACCCCGACCCCGATGGCACTGCTGACCCCACTGTCCTTGGCGAGCATGAGCCGCGGATCACCGGCGACGAGGCTGAGCAACAGCCCGACGACGTTCACGAAGAGAATCAGGGCGGCGAAGGCGTTGATCGCCCGCGCAGCGACAACACCCCACACCGTCCGCACCGCCGGCACAACACTGCTCCACCCGAGCGCCGCGACGATCCCCATCCCGAACCCGCTCTTCAGCAGGTAGTACGACCCGATCGGCACTGCCACATCCACCAGCAGCGGCACGAAGTTCTGCTTCTTGGAGCCCGTGTTCGTCGTCATGCACTCAGCGTGCCGCGAGGCCCCGGCCCGCCAGTAGAACCGATCGTCCGGACCTCGGCATGACAAATGTCAAACGAGCAGGTCAGCCAACTCCCGCATGTCCCCAAAGAGTTGAGTAGCCCCCGCAAGCCGCTCAGCAGACGTCATCGCAGTGAACCCGTACACGTCCATCCCGGCCGCCACAGCAGCCTGCACCCCCAGCGGACTGTCCTCGACCACAACACACTTCTCCGGTACGACGCCCATCCGCTCGGCCGCGTACAGGAACAGATCCGGCGCGGGCTTCCCCCGCCCCACGTCCTCGGAGCTGAAGACCCACTCGTCCTCGAACCACTCGTCCAGCCCCGTCGTCCGGTGCCCCACCCGAATCCGCTCATGACTCCCGGACGACGCCACGCAGTACGGCACCCCGTCCGCGACCAGCCTCTCCAGCACCTCGACGGCCCCGGCGACCGGCTTCAACTCCCGCTCGAACGCGGCGAACACACGCGCATGGAAGACATCGTCGAAGTCGTCCGGCAACCGCTGCCCGGTCCGCTCCTCGACGAGATCGTGGACGCGGTGCATCGCGGCACCCATGTAGTCACGAAGGGACTCCTCGTACGAGGTCGGGTGCCCGAGCTCGGTGAGATAGCCGGCCAGGAGCCTGTTGGAGATCGGCTCACTGTCGACGAGAACACCATCGTTGTCGAAGATCACGAGGTCATAGCGCATACTTCTGAGCCTAAACGCAGAAAACCCCTGTACCGAATAAACGGTACAGGGGTTTTCGCAATATTTGTTCGGCGGCGTCCTACTCTCCCACAGGGTCCCCCCTGCAGTACCATCGGCGCTGTAAGGCTTAGCTTCCGG
>NZ_JBLTJC010000696.1:0-2382 GCF_048158785.1 Streptomyces colwelliae
GCCCCACGTCATCCCGTCGCAACGCCGCCGCCCCACCCGCCGTGGCCGCCCACACCGCCTCGTCCGGAGTCATCCCCATGTCCCGCACCGCGAGCGCGATGCAGAAGGGGACGGACGACGTGAAGGACGAGCCCGGGTTGCAGTCCGTCGACAGGGCCACGGTGACGCCCGCGTCCAAGAGGCGGCGCGCGTCCGGCCACTCCGCGCGCGTCGAGAACTCCGCGCCGGGGAGCAGGGTCGCGACCGTCGCACCGCTCGCCAGCGCGTCCACGTCCGCGTCCGTGAGATGCGTGCAGTGGTCCGCGCTCGCCGCGTCCAGTTCTACGGCGAGTTGGACGCCCGGGCCGAACGACAACTGATTGGCGTGGATGCGCGGGTGCAGGCCTTTCGCCTTGCCCGCCGTCAGGATCGCGCGCGCCTGGTCGCCGTCGAAGGCGCCCTTCTCGCAGAACACGTCGATCCAACGGGCGTGCGGGGCACAGGCGTTGAGCATCTCGCCGGTGACGAGGGCCACGTACGCGGCCGGGTCGTCGGCGTAGTCCGGCGAGACGATGTGCGCGCCGAGGTACGTCACCTCGTCCGTGTGCGCGGCGGCGATCCGCAGCGCGCGGGACTCGTCGGCGACCGTCAGGCCGTAGCCCGACTTCGTCTCGAAGGTGGTGGTGCCCTGGCGGAGCGCCTCGTCCAGGTAACGGGTGAGGTTCGCCTCCAGTTCCGCGTCGCTCGCCGCGCGCGTCGCCGCGACCGTCGTACGGATGCCGCCCGCGCTGTACGCCCGGCCGGACATGCGGGCGTTGAACTCCTGCGTGCGGTCGCCCGCGAAGACGAGGTGCGAGTGGGAGTCCACGAAGCCCGGCAGGACCGCCCTCCCACCGGCGTCGACCCGATTGTCAGTGGCGGGTGCTTTGCTTGATTCACCGGTCCAAGCGATGCGGTCGCCGTCGATGACGACGGCCGCGTCCTGGATCAGACCGAGGGGAGATCTGTCACCTAGGGAGGGGTCGTTGGTGACCAGCGTGGCGATGTTGGTGATGACAGTGGTGCTGGTGCTGCTCATTGTGTCCTCGTGGGTGCGGGGGTCGGCGATCGGCTCTACGCGCGCAGGGCTTCCACGGCCTGCGCCAAGGCCTGCGGCACATCCGGTACGAGCGCGTGCGCCCCGTCGCGTACGACGTGCCGGCCGCCCACGACCGTGTGCCGTACGTCCGCTGCCGTCGCCGCGAATACGGCCGTCTCGGCGCCGAGCCTGGGCACCGGCCCCGCTGTTCTGACCGAGTCGAGCGCGATCGTCGTGAAGTCGGCGAGCGCGCCCGCTTCGAGGGTGCCCGCCTCGTCCCAGCCCAGCGCCGCGTGGCCGTCGGCCGAGGCCGCGCGGAGCAGGGCCGCCGCCGTCCAGTGACCCCTCGTGCGGGTGCGCAGGCGCTCGTTCAGCTCCATCGCACGCGCCTCTTCGAGGAGGTCGATCACCGCGTGGCTGTCGGAGCCGAGGGAGAGGGGTGAGCCGGCTCGCTGGAGGGCGACCGCCGGGCCGATGCCGTCGGCCAGGTCCCGTTCGGTCGTGGGGCACATGCAGGTGCCGGTGCCCGAGCGCCCCAGCAGCGCGATGTCCTCGTCCGTCAGGTGCGTGTTGTGGACGCCCGTGGTGCGCGGGCCCAACACCCCGTGGTCTGCGAGGAGTTGGGTCGGGGTGCAGTCGTGGGCTGCGCGGCAGGCGTCGTTCTCGGCGGTCTGCTCGGACAGGTGGACGTGGAGCGGGGCCCGGCGCTCCTCGGCCCAGCGGGCCACCGTCGCCAACTCCCGTGCGGGCACGGCCCGTACGGAGTGGATGGCGGCACCGATCCTCGCGTGATCCCGTTCCTTGAGAAGTGAACAGCGTTCCGCCCAGGCGTCCGCGCTTCCGTCGGAGAAGCGGAGCTGGTGGCGGTTGGGGGGCTGTCCGAAGCCGGAGGAGAAGTAGGCGGTGTCGAGGAGGGTGATGCGGATACCGGCTTCGGAGGCGGCCGCGATGAGGGCCTCGCCCATGGCGTTGGGGTCGGCGTACGGGGTGCCGCCGTGGGCGTGGTGCACGTAGTGGAACTCGCCGACCGCCGTGATCCCGGCCAGCGCCATCTCGGCGTACACCGCGCGGGCGAGTGCGTGGTAGGTGTCCGGGGTGAGCTGGTCGGCGAAGGAGTACATGAGCTCCCGCCAAGTCCAGAAGGTGCCGGAGCCGACCTGGACGGTGCCGCGCAGGGCGCGGTGGAAGGCGTGGCTGTGGGCGTTGGCGAGGCCGGGCGTGGCCGCGGGCACCCTGCTCGCCCTCACCCCCCTCATCAGGGCGATGGCGGATGTCCTGGCCGACTCGTCGCCCGAACTCCGGCGTGTGGCCGAGGCGTTAACGNC
>NZ_JBLTJC010000697.1:0-2374 GCF_048158785.1 Streptomyces colwelliae
TGTCAGGTCGGTGGGCTCTTGGTCCGCCAACATGCTGGGGAGGTCGGCCAGTTCGTCGAGCAGGTCCTCGGCGAGCAACCGGAGGTAGCGGGTGGGGGGTTGGGGAGACGCGCCCGCCCGTTCCGGGGCTTCCGCACCGCCCGCCGCCCGCCAGCGCGCCGCGATCGCGGACGGTTCGCGTCCGTCCTGGGCGGCCTGGTGCAACTCGTGTCCGAGCAGGTCCTCCGGCTGGACCCAGGTCAGTCGGAGCACCGCAGCCCTCCGATCTCGGTGAACGCCGCCTCGTGGGCCCGGCGTCGGAGGACATCGCGTTCGAAGAGCTCGCGGGTGACGGCGGTGAGGGTCGTGGCCGGTTCCCAGAGATCCAGGCGGCTGGCCTCGGCGACCGTCTTCGACCAGTCCTGGGGCACCGGGGAGCCGAGTGCGCCGGCCACCGCGCCGGCCATCGTCGCGATCGAGTCGCAGTCACGGCCGTAGTTCACCGAACCCAGCACCGCGTGACGGTAGTCGCCGCCGGAGACCACCAACATGCCGAGCGCGACGGGGAGTTCCTCGATCGCCTTGGTGCGGGAGGGGCGGCGGGCGTCCAGGGAGGGGGCGCGGTAGTCGGGGCCGACCGTGTCGTACGGCGCGATCGCCTCCCGCAGGGGAACCAGTGCCGACTCGAAGTCCGAGTAGCGGGCGGCCACTTCGCAGACCCGCTCGATGGCGGTGCGGGTGCCGTCCTTCGCCAGGGCGAGGCAGGCGGCCACGACCGAGTCCGGGGTGGCGCCCGGTACGCAGGCCGCCGACACCGCCGCGGCGAAGACACCGGCTGCCTCGCGGCCGTACGACGACTGGTGGGCGCCCGCGATGTCGAGGGCCTCGGCGTAAGCGGCCGCCGGATTCGCCGCGTTGACCAGGCCGACCGGGGCCATGTACATCGCGGCACCGCAGTTGACGATGTTGCCGACGCCGGCCTCGCGGGGGTCGACGTGGCCGTAGTGGAGGCGGGTCGCGAGCCATTTCTCCGCGAGGAAGATGCGGTGGAGGGGGATGGCTTCCGCCTCCAACTCCGGGATCCAGCGCGGGTTCTGCATCAGGTCGGGGACGAGGTGGTCGGCGACGGAGTAGGCGTCGAGGTGGTCGCGGACCTGGGCGTAGACCCGTACCAGAGCGTGGGTCATCAAGGTGTCGTCGGTGACGTGGCCGTCGCCCTTGTGGTACGGGGCGATGGGGCGGGCGGTGCGCCAGGCTTCGCCGTTCCAGGGGCCGACGATGCCGTGGACGCGGCCGGCGTGGCGTTCGAGGATCTGGTCGGGGGAGTAGCCCTCTACGGGGCCGCCGAGGGCGTCGCCGACTGCGGCGCCCACGAGGGCTCCGGTGATCCTTTCGTCGAGGCTGGTTTCGGTTTCTTTGGGTTGTTTGGATTCTTTGGGTTGTTTAGGTGCCATGCACCGAATCATCCTCCTGGTGACGCCGGTTGTGTGGCTTCCAGGAGTTCGGCGAGTTCTACGAGGTCCGTGCCGGTGAGGCGGGGGAGTGCGCAGCCGGAGAGGGTGCGGCAGGCCTCCCGCCAGGTTGCCGGGATCGCTTGGCCGCCGCTCAGTGCTCCGGTGAGGGCGCCTGCGAGTGCTGGGGCTGAGTCCGCTACGCGGGAGAGGCAGGCCGCTGCGGGGACCGCTTCCGCGATACGGCCGCGGGCTGCCGTTGCCAGGGCCAAGGCGACCGGGACGGTTTCGGCGGCCGCGATGCCGTAGCTGTAGACGTGGTCGACGATCTGGTGTTCCAGGAGGGGGATCAGGGCGAAGGCGTTGTCGCTGTCCTGGGCCAGCTTCAGTGCGTGGCGGGCGTTGCGGCCGATCTCTGTGGCTTCGGGGAGTTCGGCGAGGGCCGCTGCCACGCACTCGTCCACGTCGGCGCCGACCAGGGCGAGGGAGAGGGCCGCGGCCATGGCTCTGGCGCCGTGGACTCCGTCGCCGTCCTGGGTGTAGTGGGCGTCGAACTCGGCGAGGGTGGCGGCGCGTTGGGGGTCGCCGGGGTGGGCTACTGCGAGTACGCATGCCCTTACGCAGGCCGCGTCGTCGAAGTAGTGGGGGTTGTCGTGGCCTGTGGCGGGTGGGCGCAGGCCTGCGGCTAGGTTTCCCAGGCCTGCCCTTACCGAGATGCGGGCGCGTAGGGGGAGTACGGCGGATTCGACCTCGGGGGCGCGGTCCGCTGCGGCGGCGACCTCGCTGGCGATGGCGTTCCAGGTGAGGTCGATCGCGGCGCGGGTTCTGCGTTCTCTGCTGAGGTCGCCGAGGACCGTGTCGTCGCCGGCTCTCAGTACGGCTTCTGCGGCGAACGCTGCCCATTCGGCGTCGTCGGAGGGGCCCAGGCGTAGGGGCTCGGGGGG
>NZ_JBLTJC010000698.1:0-2356 GCF_048158785.1 Streptomyces colwelliae
CGTTTCCACCACACCGCCCACCGTGAACCCGATCACCGAGCCGCCGCCCTCCCGTCGTAGCGCGAACGGGGCCCCGCCGTGGGCCAGGGCGACCTCGCGGACGATCGAGAGGCCGAGGCCCGAGCCGGGGAGGGAGCGGGCGTCGGCCGCGCGGTAGAAGCGGTCGAAGATGCGGAAGAGGTCGGTCTCGGAGACTCCGGGGCCCCGGTCGAGGACCTCGACGCGGACCGTGCCGGGGCGGGCCGGGCCCGAGATCGAGATCTCGATCGGGGTCTGGCCCGCGCGGTCGAACTTGGCCGCGTTCTCGACGAGGTTGGAGATCGCGCGCTGGAGCATGCCGGGGCGGCCGTCGGTCGTCGTGTCGCCGCTCGCCCGGACCGTGATGTCGCGGCCGGCACGGCGCCGGGCGAGGACCGCCACGTCCTCCGCGATGTCGGCGAGGTCGACCTGCTGGGGTGGTTCGGTGTCGGACTGGCCTGCCGCCAGGTCCACCAACTCGTTGACCAGGTCGGTGAGTTCACGGGCCTCCTGGCTGAGGTCCGCGACCAGTTCCTCGCGGGTGCCGGGCGGCAGTTCGTCCATGCGGCGGAGCAGCGAGATGTTCGTACGGAGGGAGGTCAGCGGGGTGCGGAGTTCGTGGCCCGCGTCCTGGATCAGGCGGCGCTGGTCCTCCTCCGACTGCGCGAGGCGGCCGAGCATCCGGTCGAAGGCCCGGCCCAGGCGGCCCACCTCGTCGTAGCCGGTGACGGGGACCTGGACGCCGAGCCGGCGGGTGCGGGCCACGTCCTCGGCGGCGGCGGTCAGGATGATGAGGCGCCGGGTGATCCGCCGGGCCAGCCACCAGCCGCACAGACCGGCGAGCACGACCACCGCCGCCATCAGCACGAACGTCCGCTGCTGCAACGCCCGCAGCAGATCCTCCGTGTCACTGAACTCCTGGGCGACCTGCACCGCGCCCCGCCCGTCGCCGAGCGAGACGGTCGCGATGCGGTACACGTCCTCGGCGACGGCGACGTCCTTGTGCTCCGCCGTCTCCCCGGCCACCCGCTCGCCCGCGATCGCCCGGTCGTCGCCGGTGACCGGCAGCGCCGGGCTGCCGCTGTCGAGGACAGCGCCGTCCGGCCCGAGCACCTGTACGTCCGTACGGGCGGGCCGCACGATGTCGTGGCCGGGCGCTGAGGAGGAGAAGTCCTCGGTCGTCATCTGGTGCGTCCGCACCTCGTCCTGGAGATCCTGTACGACCTGGTCGAACACGGACTCCTGGTCGACCCGGACCAGCCGGGCCGCCGCGCCGTACGACAGCACGCCGACGAGGAGCGTGACGGCGGCGGTCACCGCCGCGAAGGACAGCACGAACGTGGTGCGGAGCGAGACCAGCCTGGGCCGCCGGCTCGCCACCAGCCGCCGCAGGCGTCCGCCCACTCAGTCCTCCCGCAGCACGTAACCCACGCCACGCACCGTGTGGATCAGCTGCGGCGCGCCGGGCTCGTCGAGCTTGCGGCGCAGGTAGCCGACGTAGACGGCGAGGTTCTTGGAGCCGGGGCCGAAGTCGTAGCCCCAGATGCGGTCGTAGATCGTCGAGTGGTCGAGGACGATGCCCGCGTTGCGCACGAGCAGTTCGAGAAGCTCGAACTCGGTGCGGGTCAGCTCCAGTTCGCGCTCGTCGCGCCAGACGCGGCGGGCCTGGAGGTCCATGCGGAGGCCGGCCGCCGCGATCTGCTTGTCGGAGAACGCGGAGAGGGAGGAGGGAGAGGACGACGACGGCGACGTCTGCGGGGTCTCCCTCAGGCCGTCGGCGGAGGTGCCGGGGACGCCGTTCGCCGGGACCGGGCTGGTGCGGCGGAGCAGGGCGCGCAGCCTCGCGAAGACCTCCTCCACGTCGAAGGGCTTCACCACGTAGTCGTCGGCGCCCGCGTCCAGGCCCGCGATGCGATCGGCGGTCTCCACGAGGGCGGTCAGCATGAGGATCGGGGTGCGGTCGCCCTCGGCGCGCAGCACCCGGCAGACCTGGAGGCCGTCGATGCCGGGCATCATCACGTCGAGAAGCAGCACGTCCGGTGGGGTGCGGTGGGCCTGCGCGAGCGCCTCGACACCGTCGGCGACCGCGGTCACCTGGTAGCCCTCCAGGGTCAGGGCCCGCTCCAGGGCATGACGGATGGCACGGTCGTCTTCGGCGAGCAGCACAGTCTGGGGCACGTCTCCCAGTGTGCCAAGGCCTCCGGCGGTAGACCGGTGGGGGCGGGTCTGCGGGTGCCCTTTTTACCTGGCTCTCACCGAGGTGGGCGCAACCTGGGGTGTCCTCCTACCGTCTTCTCACGGTCGGGTGGGCGGGGTTGGAGCGGGCGTACCTGGGGGC
>NZ_JBLTJC010000699.1:0-2352 GCF_048158785.1 Streptomyces colwelliae
GGTTCGGGGAGGCCTGGGGCTCCTCGAGGGTCGGGGCAGGGGCCTGGCCTGCGCCGACAGGCGAAGGGTGCGGTCCGGTTCGGGACGGTGCGGGACGGTAGCCGTCGGTCCCTCGGCGACCGGTTTGGGTGGGCCGGTGGGCGGCTGGTAGCCTGAGTGGCTGTGCCTCATCCCTGACCGGTATCCCCGCTCGGTGCGAGACACACCCCAAGGAAAATCATCGGCCCGGGACCCGTGCGGCCCCGTGCCAGAACCTGCAAAGGCTCATTCGTGGCGAACATCAAGTCCCAGATCAAGCGGATCAAGACCAACGAGAAGGCTCGGCTGCGCAACAAGGCCGTCAAGTCCTCCCTGAAGACCGCGATCCGCAAGGCCCGCGAAGCCGCTGCCGCGGGTGACGTCGAGAAGGCCACCGAGTACCAGCGCGCTGCCGCGCGTCAGCTCGACAAGGCCGTCGCGAAGGGCGTCATCCACAAGAACCAGGCCGCCAACAAGAAGTCGGCGCTTGCTTCCAAGGTCACCGCGCTCAAGGGCTGATCCTCCGCACTTGCCTCGGCCCGCGCTCGCGCGGACCGGACCAGTAGCAATCCACCGTGAGGACAACGTCGAGCCCTCTACCTCGATTCACGGACAGATATCGTGGTCGCCACGCCACGTACAGTGCCCCCGGACCCACTTCGGGGGCATTGCTGTTTCCCCAACTTCTTGCTTCTGCGGCCTCTTGCTTCCGCAGGGGGCGGGGTC
The DNA here is from genome assembly GCF_048158785.1 of Streptomyces colwelliae. NCBI lineage: Bacteria > Bacillati > Actinomycetota > Actinomycetes > Kitasatosporales > Streptomycetaceae > Streptomyces > Streptomyces colwelliae. The sequence continues at coordinate 745 of NZ_JBLTJC010000699.1, forward strand.
GGTCAGGCCTGCCCCCGGGACCGGGCCGCCCGGGCGATCGCGACGACCGCCTTCTCCAGCGCGTACTCCGGATCGTCCCCCCCGCCCTTCACTCCCGCGTCCGCCTCGGCCACCGCGCGCAGCGCGACGGAGACCGCGTCCGGTGTCCACCCCCGCATCTGCTGCCGTACCCGGTCGATCTTCCACGGCGGCATCCCCAGCTCACGCGCCAGATCCGCCGGCCGTCCCCCGCGCGCGGACGACAGCTTCCCGATCGCCCGCACTCCCTGCGCCAGCGCGCTGGTGATCAGCACCGGCGCCACCCCGGTGGACAACGACCACCGCAACGCCTCCAGCGCCTCCGCCGCCCGTCCCTCCACGGCCCGGTCCGCGACCGTGAAGCTCGACGCCTCGGCCCGCCCCGTGTAGTACCGCCCGACGACCGCCTCGTCGATGGTCCCCTCGATATCGGCGACCAACTGGGAGACGGCGGACGCCAGTTCGCGCAGATCACTGCCGAGGGAGTCGACCAGCGCCTGGCAGGCTTCCGGCGTGGCCGATCTGCCGGTCGCCCGGAACTCGCCCCGCACGAACGCCAGCCGGTCCGCCGGCTTCGTCATCTTCGGGCAGGCCACCTCCCGCGCCCCGGCCTTGCGCGCGGCGTCGAGCAGCCCTTTGCCCTTGACCCCGCCCGCGTGCAACAGCACCAGCGTGATCTCCTCGGCGGGCGCACCGAGATACGCCTTCACGTCCTTGACCGTGTCGGCGGACAGGTCCTGCGCGTTGCGTACGACCACGACCTTGCGCTCCGCGAAGAGCGACGGGCTGGTCAACTCGGCGAGTGTGCCGGGTTGCAGCTGGTCCGAGGTCAGGTCACGTACGTCCGTGTCGGCGTCGGAGGCCCGAGCAGCGGCCACCACCTCCCGCACGGCACGGTCGAGCAGGAGGTCCTCCTGGCCCACGGCAAGGGTCACCGGGGCGAGAGGGTCGTCATTCGCAGTCTTCCTGGCCATCCCGTAAAGCATCGCACGCGCCACTGACAACGCGTCCCGCGTGCCACGTGCCGGGGTCGGACGGGGGTGCGAGTACGGGGTCGAGTACGGGTTCGGGTACGAGTCCGACCGTAGAACCGGCCGCCGCTACGGCTCCTCACGCCAGCCGTCCCACTCGCCCGCGAACGCGTCCAGCTCCGCGGGATCGAGCCGTCCGTCCTCGTCCCGCAGAACGAGCAGCCACTGGGCGTCCTCGGCGTCGTCCTCACCGGCCAGCGCGTCCCGTACCAACCGCGGTTCCTCGTCGAGCGCGAACCGCTCCCCGAGCACCTCCGCCGCCTCCTGGGCCGCGTCACGGTCGGGCAGCACCAGCACATGTCTCACATCGCTCACGCGAGACATTTTCTACCCCCGTCCCCGTACCTCCGGAACCGACCCCAGCTCGATCCCGAACCGCTCCCGGTACACCCCCAACACCTCCTCGTCCGCCGTCAGTTCACGTACGTCCCGCGCGGCGCGTGAACGGGCCGCGTTGACCTGGCCGTTGAGCCGGGCGAGGCCCTCGCGGCGGTCGGCGATGGAACGGGCCACGTCCTTCAGCCGCCGTTCCTCGGCCGTCAACTCCCGCTCCAGGTCG
>NZ_JBLTJC010000700.1:0-2333 GCF_048158785.1 Streptomyces colwelliae
CCGCCACCCCAAGCACCCCGACCTCGACTCCCCGCAACCCCTCCCGTCCCGCGACCACCTCGTATCCGGCAACCCGTCCACCCTCGACCCTCACCCGGAGAGCCAGCAGCAACCTGCCTCCCGGCGCGACCACGACGCCCACGTCCCCGTCGACAAGGGCCAGGGCCGCGAACCGCGTCCGGTGTCGCAGCAGTACCGTCCCCTCCGCGACCGCCCGGGCCCCGCGCAGCTCGGCGGCCACGCCCGGCGGCAACACGGCGGGGTCGGCGTGGCGGACGACATCGGGGGCGAGTACGTCGAGGAGCGCGCCGAGGTCACCGCCCCGCGCGGCGGACAGGAACGCCTCGACGACCTCCCGGTGCCGGTCGAGTTCGGCGCCCGGCACCACCGGCGTGCCCCGCACCTTGTGCCGGGCCCGGCTGGCGAGCTTCTTCGTGGCGGGCTGGGACCGGTCCAGGACTGCCGCGATACGGTCGAACGGCACCGCGAACAGATCGTGCAGGACGAACGCGACCCGCTCCGCCGGACCCAGCGTGTCCAGCACCACCAGCAGCGCGAGCCCCACCGAGTCGGCGAGCACGGCCTCGTCCTCGGGCAGGTCGTCGGTGCTCGGCTCCGGCAGGTCGTCGCCGTAGGGATCCTCCCGTCGGGACGCGCGTGAGCGGAGCATGTCCAGGCAGATGCGGGAGACGACCGTCGTCAGCCAGGCGGTGAGGTTGCCGATGCCGTCGTCGCCCGCGCGGCCGAGCCGCAGCCAGGCCTCCTGCACCGCGTCGTCCGCCTCGCCGAGCGAACCCAGCATCCGGTACGCGACCGCCCGCAGCTGCCCGCGCCGCTCCTCGAACCGCTCCGCCAACTCGTCGTGCCCCCGCATGGGTCACCTTTCCTCGTCGTGCTCCGTCACCTGTCCGACGAACCCGAACCGACCGAGGTGACCACACCATGCTGCTGCACATCGACTCCAGCGCCGACACGAGTGCCGACTCCGTGACCAGGCAACTCACCGAGACCTTCGCGCGCAACTGGCACTCCGCGCACGGCGGCACGGCGGGCCACCGTCACCGCGACCTGTCCGCCGCACCGGTGCCGCCGATCACCTCCGCCTACACCACCCTCGGCCGCCGCGTGGAACGCGAGGGCTTCGTCCCGCCCGCGAAGGTCCCCGCACTGATCGAGAGCGCGGCCGAACAGCGCGAGTGGGAGCTGACCCTCCCGTACATCACCGAACTCCTCGCCGCTGAGCCGCTGTTGCTCGGTGTCCCGATGTACAACTTCTCGGTGCCCGCGTCCCTGAAGGCATGGATCGACCGCGTCACCTTCCCCGGCGCGCTCACCGACCCGGACACCGGCGAGAGTCTCCTGCGCCACACCCGCGTGATCGCGGTCATGGCACGCGGCGGCGGATACGGCCCCGGCACCCCGCGCGAACACTTCGACTTCCAAACGCCGTACCTGAAGGCCTACTTCGGCAATCTCGGGGTGCCGCCGGAGAACCTCCACCTCGTCGCCGCCGAACTCACCCGGGTCGACGTCCTGCCCCAGCTGGCCGGCCTGGAGGACCTGGCGGCGGACTCCCTCGCCCGTGCCCGCGCCACGCTCACGGCACTCGCCGCCGCCTGACCTCAGCGCGCCCGCGACAGCGCCAGGGCCGCCTCACGCGCCTCCGCCGCCGGCTTCGCGCTCCCGGTGATGCCCGCCGTGACCATGGCCCCCTCGGCCAGCAGGAACACCTGCCCGGCCAGCACGTCGGGCAGTCCCGCGTCCGCCACCAGCCCGGCGAGATACTCGCGGAACGCCCGCTTGTGCGCCCGCACTTGGGCCACCACCCGCTCCGAGGTCGCGCCCAGCTCGCCGTACGAGTTGATCCACGCGCACCCGCGGAAATCGGCCTCGCCGAACCACTCCTCCAGCCAGTCGAAGACGGCCGGAATCCGTTCCCGTGGATCAGCGTGCCGCGCGACGTGCTCGGCGAGGCGTCCGCGCCAGCGCAGGTCACGCCGTTCGAGATACGCCTCCACCAACTCCTCCTTCGCGGGGAAGAGTTGGTAGAGCCGCTTGAGGGAGAGTCCGGAGGCGGTGCGGACGGCGTCCATGCCGACGGCCTGGACTCCCCGCCCGTAGAACAGCTTCTCGGCGGCGTCCAGCGCCTGCTCCCGGGCGACTTCGCTGTCCATGGATCCGGCCCTCCTTGACGCGAGAACGTGCGTTCTCTACGTTAGCAGCCACGTGGAGAACGCACGTTCTCCATCATGCCATCCTGCCCCGTCCCATCCCATCCCGTCCCGTCCCGTCCTCATCCGCTTTGGAGACGACCATGGCCGACCGCCCTCCCC
>NZ_JBLTJC010000701.1:0-2321 GCF_048158785.1 Streptomyces colwelliae
GCGCCCCATGGGGCGTGCGACCTCCGGTGTCAAGGGCATGAGTTTCCGCGAGGGCGACCAGCTTCTCTCGATGAATGTTGTTCGACCCGGTACGTTCGTGTGCTGCGACTGCCGCCGGGCGAGGGCGAGTCGGACCTCCTCCAACTCCCGCACGACGACCTGTTCCACACGGATCTGCTGCTTGCGGCGCGGTGTTTGACGGGGGCCCCGAGGGTCGCCGATGTCGGTCTGCGGCGACGGATCGTCGGGGCGGTGTGGGCGTTGCTGGAGACGACGGAGTACGAGGGGGAGCGGCAGCGGGCCGCGGAGGCGATCGTCGGGGTGGTGGGTTCGGCGGAGCAACTGACCGAGGTCATCGGCTATATCGGCGACGAACGGCGGGGTGTCGCGGCACGAGTCGCCTTGGTGGACGCCTTGGTCGCGCACGGTGGGCGGAATGTGGGGGAGCGGCTGCTCGGAGTGCTGGTACTCCGCTCCGGACATCCCGATCGGCTGCGGGAGCAGCTCGTCGATGCCGTCGGCCTTCTGCGCGTGGAGAGTGCCGTACCCATGCTGACGGCGGAACTGGCCGAACTGCTGGGCCAGTTGTCGTCCTCGACGACGGGCTCTCACGACTACTATTCCCGGATCGGCCTAATCCGTGCCGTTCTGTGGGCGCTGGGCGCGACAGGAGCACCGGCCGGCATCTTCGTGCGCACCATCGACACCTACGGCGAGTCGGGCTCCTTCGCCGACATCGTCGAGGGGATCGAGGACTGGTGGGCGGACGCGAGGGGTTCCGGTGTCCAGGAATGGCTTCTTGGGCTTCTCCTGCGGCCCAACGGCTGGTTCTACGAGCGCTGGAAACTGGCCACCGTGTATCTGGGCATGGCGGGCGATCCCGGAGCCGGAGTTCTCCTTGACGCCGTGCGGTCCAGGTCGACGAGGGACCATCAGAAGGTCTCCCTCATGGTGGCCCTGACGGAGTACACGGCCAAGGGGCACGGCTGGGCGTACCGTGACGCTCTCCTCGCTCTCGCCCGTGACGAGGACGTGATCTGGCAGGCCCGTTGGCTGGCCCTCGAATGCCTTGACCGCAGCCCGGGGAACATCGAGGAAATCCAGCCACTCATCGAAGCCCGGGACGTGCGCGTGTCCGTGGCCGCCGCCGCGACCTCGGCCGCCTGGGGGACACCACTCGGACTCGACATCGTCCGGGACGCCATCCTGGACGGTGCCGTGCCCCACGATCTGGAGTACGAGGTGGGGCCGGGCCGGTCCTACTCCTGGCCGGGCAGGAACTCCCATCGCCTCGCCGAGGTCCTGTCCCCGTACGGCGACCTCGGTATCGCACAGGGTTTCTTCGGCATGGACCTGGCATCCCCCGTAACGGCCGACCATGCCCTCGGCTGGCTCAACGAGCTGGCTCCCGAGGCGGGGGTGGATCTCTATCTACGGTTGGGCGGACAGGGGCGCTTGGGCATCGGATCGCCGACTCCGACACAGGTTCCGCCCTCGCGGGCGCATGCGGTTCTTGAGTACACGCGTGGTGCCGGTATGTCGTCGGAGTACGAGACGAAGAGCCTTCTGTCGGCCGCCGCCGCATCTGCCGACGACGCCGAGTCGGTCGGCCTGTTGTTGTGGCACGTCCGGCAGTCGGTCGGCGAGATCGGCCGCCACGCCTACGACCTCGCCCACACCGTAAGCCGCCGCGCCCGAGTCCGAGTCCTCACCGACCACACCATCGAGCCCCTCCCCTGACCGCCTGACCGTCAGACAGGCCGCCCGATCAACATCGCCGGCGCCCCCGCCACCCGAGTAAGAAACACAGTCGCCGAGTTGGGCCCCTGAAGCTTCACCTTCCGCCGCAACTCCTCCGGCTCGACGGCCGACCCCCGCTTCTTCACGGTGAGCACGCCCACCCCCCGCTCCCGCAGCAACGCCTTCAACTTCTTGACCCCAAACGGAAGTTGATCGGTGATCTCATAGGCGGAGGCATACGCGGTAGGCCGTAGCTCATCCGCTGTCACATAGGCGATGGTCTCGTCGATGAGCCCGCCCCCGACCTCCTCCGCGACCTCGGCGACGAGGTGGGCGCGGATGACGGCACCATCGGGTTCGTACAAGTACCGCCCCACGGGACGGACTTCAGGGTCGGGAAGCCCGCGCCCGTGCAGAACTCGCGGACCCGGCAGCAGCCCTACGGCGCACACGAGGGCGGCCGCGAGGAAGGCGCGCCACAGGAGCGTGGCCGTGCGGTGCGGCATGGTTCAGCGCCGGGACTCGCGCCTATCTCTGCGGCCCGCTGCCCTTCATGCGCGCGATGCGTACGCAACTGCTCG
>NZ_JBLTJC010000702.1:0-2303 GCF_048158785.1 Streptomyces colwelliae
GGTTTGCGTCGAGCGCCCCGCCCCGAGGTCGTACGGGGGCGGGGCGCTCGACGCAAACCGCCGGACGATGGCGTACGCCGGTGCGTGTGGGGAGGCGTACGCCGGGCGGGCCGGTGGCGCACTCCGGGGCGAACGCCGTACTACGTACCTGAATGATCGGTTCTGTGGGGAACACGCCGACTTCGGGTGTCTCGTGTGCTCAACTGACCTGCGCCGCAAGAGAACTGACAGAGCGTAAGTTGTCGGTGTGGCGGGCGGGTCGAGGGTGTGTGGTGGGGGTGCCGGCGCGGAGCCGGGAACAGTGGCCTTATTCGTTTGTCGACCTTTACGATGTGCGGCGGCGAATCGTTGATTTCCGTTCAGTATTCCACCTGCCACCCTGACTCACCGCATTTTCTGTCGGCCCGGATTGCCCCGCGAAAAGAAATTGCTGCGGAGGCGGCCGGTTAATCGAGCGGGTCGGAGCGGTGCGCTCCACATGTTTTGCCGGGCGCGCTTCTGTTCGGCGGGGCTGTCGGCCGGACGGGTTCAGGGTGGCCGAAACTGTTTACTCTTGATCGATGGCAATCATTTGATAACGCTGTCATGTCCTCGCGTGTGGCGGGAGCGCCTTGCTCTCGCGCGGAAAAAAAGGGGCAAAAAGCGCGGCCGGTCGGGGTGTTCCGACGGCGTGTGCGGGGAGGTGTGCTGTCGGTGACAATCCCCACGGGAGGGGTTTTCGCCCGGTTATCCACCGCCGGTGGGCTCGATGTTGGCAGACGGGGAGTGACCCAAACGGCATCCGTGGTGTTTACTGGGCACCGGTCTGATCCTTGGTGGGTCCGGACCATTTCGGGAGGTCCTGGGGGTGGTGCCCCGGGGCCTCCTGTTTTTGCCGTCGGTTTGCGTGGGTGTCATATGTCGGTCACCTGAGAAGGGTCCTGTCCCGCCCCTGAGAAGGGTGCGGATAACCGGGGCGGACGCGATCGGTAATAGGGTGGAGGGTAATTGATTTCCCTCTCGAATTACCCGTGATCTTCTGTAATAAAGCCCCACGGTCAGGGGTTCCGGGCAAGATCCACATTCTTCGCGGGCGTCCTCGAAAACACGACTGGCTCTTCACTCCTGGCGAGGGGTACCGTCTATCCCGCGTCACTGTTTCCCACCGCTTCCACCCACCGCTTCCACCCGCCGGGCCCACACCAGCCGGGCGGTGCCGCACCTCCCGGAATGTTCCGGACCCACCACCCGGAACCTCGCTGACCAGCGGGGTTCCCACGCGTAGACACCACGAGGATCGGACTCGATGCGTACCGTCCATGACGACGGCGTATTCCCGCCGTCGTGCCGCGACCGCCGCGGCCCCCTGCCCGTGACACTCCGTCACCTTCGTGCGCCTCAGGGCGTGTACGCCGGTACACGCGTCGTCACGGCCGTCGGCACGGGGGAGTGAGCGTGCCCTCGATCGCTCCCGCGAACCGGCCGACCGACCTTCTCCTGGGCCACGAGAAAAAGCCCGAGGGGAGCTTCCTGCGGCGCCTGTCGGCCGAGGACTGGCGCTTTCTGCTGGAGGGCGATCTGCGCGGCCGCAGCTTCGCCCAGGACGAGCACCTGCCGCTGGGGCGCGACGACCGGAACGTGTACATGATCTGGGACGGCGTCGTACGACAGGACCGCTTCCCGCTCGGCGACTGGGCCGGCGCCCCCACCATCACCCGGTTCCGGGGCGGCGGCCAACTGGTCGGCGAGGCGAAGCTCATCGCCTCCGACTCCGCCGTCCGTACCCGGTGCCTGACCAGGACCGTGGTCATCCCGTGCAGCGCGCGCCGCTTCAACGTCCTGCTGAGCCGCAGGACCGAGGTCGAGCTCGCACTGCTGCGCAGCCTTGAGGACCGCAACCGCAGCGACGAACTCGTCTACACCCTCACCACCCGGCCGCCCCTGGAGCGCACCAGCAGACTCCTCGCGCATCTCGCCGACACCGCGGGCACCCGCGACCCCCGGACGGGCTCCACCACCATCACCGGCCCGGGCCAGAAGGACATCGCGGCCGCCCTCCAACTCGCCGTGTCCACCACGGAGAACGCGCTCCGGACCCTGCGCTACTCCGGGGTCATCGAAGCGCGGTACCGCCAGTTCGTCGTGCACGACGTCGACGCGTTGCGTCACCTCGACGCCGGGAACTGACACCGCCAGGCCTGCCGGACCGCGCGGACGTGCCGTCGATCGGTGCGACGAACTGGCAGGGCGGGCTCGCCGCCACCCGGCACCTGGTCGAACTCGGCCACACCCGGATCGGCGCGATCAGCGGACCGTCCCGGATG
>NZ_JBLTJC010000703.1:0-2289 GCF_048158785.1 Streptomyces colwelliae
GGCCGGTGACGCTGCCCAGGCAGACGCCGGGTGGGGTGGATTCGCCGCGGTTGGAGTACGAGGTGAGTCTGCTCGCGCCGGGTGAGGTGACGGTGTGGGCGTACCTGTCCCCTCGTAACCCTGCGTTGCCGACGGGCGGTCTGCGCTACGGCGTTTCGCTCGACGACGGGCCGATCGTGACCGTCGACATCAACGCCGGTGCGGATGACGGGCTGTTGAACGCGGTGTGGGCGCGCAACACCTCCGACAACGTCAACGCGACGGCGACGAAACACTCCGTGACGAAGGCCGGGGTCCACCGGTTGAGGTTCTGGATGGTGGACCCGACGGTGGTGCTGCAGCGGCTCGTGATCGACACGGGGGGTCTGCCGGCGCTGTACCTGGGGCCGTTGGAGAGCCGGCGGGTGTAGCGCGCGGCGGAGCGTGGAGGGTGACGGGTGGGTGTGACGAGCGTTTCGGGTGGCGTGCCGCGTGTGTTGGACGTTTCGGGGGTGCCGAGTGTGCCGGGGGTTTCGGCGCGGCGGCCGGATCTGGCTTCGTCGCCGGGTGAGAAACGGGCGGCGGCGCGGGCGATCGAGGATCACATCGAGCCCGGCACGCGTGCGGCGGGGCGGTGGGCGGACGACGAAAATGGCGCCGCCGTACGGGAGTTCGCCGCGAGGGACGGGGACGGCTGGGTCACCTCGGCGGCGCTGAAGAAGGCGCACGGCACGTGGGCGGACCAGGTGAAGAACCTGATGGACCGGTTGGGCGCGGAGAAGGACGCGTTGCGGAGTGGGAACGCGGTGCTGACGAGTACGGATCTGGCGGCGGGGTCGACGTTGCGGGAGCGGTCCGCGTTGGACACGTTCTGAAGCGAGCGGGCCATTGGTCCAACGGTCCAACGGGCCAACGGGCCAACGGGCCAACGGGCCAACGGGCCAACAGGCCATCGGGTCAGCGGAGTTATCGGGTTCACCGGAGTTATTCGGTCAGCGGAGTTATTGGGTCACCGGAGCTATTGGGGCGACTGGGCGCATGCCGACGTATCACGAGATCATGACCACTGACCTCGCCGCGCTGACCACGGCGGCCGAGCGCTGGGACGGCATGGCGGGCGAGTTCGAGAAGCAGGAGTCGGCGTACCGGCGGGATGTGCACGGCATCTCCGTGGGCACGTCGTGGACCGGGCTCAGCGCCGACGCGGCCAACGCCCGCTTCGACGTCACGCTCAAGGAGTTCCAGTACGCGCAGACGGAGGCCAAGGGGATCGCGGCGCTCCTGCGGGACGCGCACGACCGGTTCGTGGAGTTACGGGGCCGGGTGGTGGCGGCGCGGTGGGACGCGGTCCGGGCGGGCATGCGGGTCTCGGAGTCGGGGGTGGTGAGCCCGAGTTCGGACCAGCCGGACACTCCCGCCGCTCCCCAGGCCGTACAGCCGTGGCAGGACGGGATCAACAAGGCCGTACGCGATGTGACCGACGCGGACACGGGCGTCCGGGTCGCCCTGGCCGGAGTCGTGATCGACTCCGAACTGCTGGCGGGCGGCCGGGGGTTCAACGGCAAGGCGCTGGGCGACATCGAAGCGTACGAGGCCGAGGAGGCGGAGAGGTACCTGCAGAAGCTGAGCAGGGGAGGTGAGTTGACGGCCACTCAACTCACCGAACTGCAACGGTCTTTCCGCGACAACAGCGAGGACGAGGGTTTCTCACGCATGGTCCTGGACGACTTGGGCCCGGCCGGCACGCTCAAGCTCACGAACGAACTGAACGACCGCATCCACGTCCAGGGCGGCGCGGGCGCGGGTGCGTACTCGGCGATCGAGACGGGCCTGGCGGACACCCTCGCTACGGCCACGAAGCACACGAAGTCCGACTGGTACGGGAAGTGGCGCACCGCCATGCGGCGCGCCGGCGTGGCGCACTACGCCACGGATGCCCAGGGCCTCCACCTGGACAAGGCCGTCGGCTACCAGTCCCTGGTCACGCTGATGCAGAAGGGCCACGGCTACGCCCCGGGGATGGTCGAGGACCTCACCGACGACATGATCGCCGCGGAGAGGAAACACCCCGGGATCTGGCGGGTGAAGGGTACGTACGCCGGGGCGCGCGGCGGTTGGTTCGCCAACGACCCCGTCGACGGAATGCTCGGCATCATGAGCCGCGATCCGGCGGAGGCCGCGCGCTATCTCCATTCCGACGCCCACATGAAATACCTCATGAAGGAACGGGACTGGAACGTCGCCCTCAGCGATGAGGGGGTTTCGAAGGGCGGCCATTATGTGCCCCGGTTGGACGGGGACGACCGGGCG
>NZ_JBLTJC010000704.1:0-2279 GCF_048158785.1 Streptomyces colwelliae
GGCGTTGGGTGCGCAGCCGGGGCCGGTGGTTCCGTTGCGGGCGAGTTCGGGTTTGGGTTCGAGGTCGGGTTCGGGTGCTGGGCGTGGGCTGTCTGGTCCGGTGGTGCAGCGGGCTGTGCCTCTTGCGGCGAGTGGGTCCGTGGGGGCGCGCAGTAGTGCTTCGGCTCCTGCGGGCGGGGCAGTGGGGCCAGCTTCCGGTGTTCGGGTGACTGCGGTGCCGACGGAGCAACTCCGTTCGGCGGCAGGGTCGTTGACGAGGGCGAGTGCGGCTGCGGTGCAGCGGCGGCTGGTTGGACGGTCGAACGCGGCTGCTGTGGAGGGTGGTTCGGGCGGCGAGTCCAGGTCGGCTTCAACTGACGGGGACCGAGGAGAAAGTGAGCCGGGCGGAGACTCGCCGGTTCCGTCTGCCGTCCCGGCGGCCAGTGGCGTTGTGGAGCAACTCGGTGGTGGGGCAGACGTAGTTCGTGGTGGGGGAGTCGCCCACGGCATGGACGGGAACGTAGCCGAGCGGGTGGCGGTGCAGCGTGCCGTGGCTGCGGGGGGCGCGGGAGAGTCGCCGGAAGCGGTGCCTGGTGCTGCGGTGGTGACGCCCGCGGGGCCCGGGGTGATTCCGGTGGCTCCGGGCAGCGTGCAGCGGGCGGTCATCACGCCGGATACGACGACCGCCGTCCCGAAGGCTCCGAAGTCCGCGACGGCTCCAACGGCTCCGAACTCCCCGGCGACTCCGAAGTCCCCGGCGGTCCCGACGTCCACGCCGAACTCCGTACCGCCGTCTGCCGAGTTGCCGCCAGCCCCGTCCGCCGCCCCGGCACAGCCGACGACGCCTGACATCTCCCGCGCACCGATGCCCGTACAACGTGCCGCGGCTGCTCCCGCCCCACGCGACGGCAGCGCCCAACTCCTCACCCCGGCAGCCCTCGTGGAACCGACGGATTCCGCCCCCGTTCGGACCGACGATCCCGGCAACGATCCAACTCCCGCTCCTACGCCCCCTCCCGCACCCCAGATCCAGCGCAGTGCCGCCCACCGCACGCCTCGCGTCCCCCTCGGCGCCCCGCTCACCACGCGCCCGAACGAGACGCGGCAACCGTCCGCGCCCGTACCGCCGATGCCCAGTTCGGCGACTCATCCCGCGCAGGTCAACATGCCCAACGCCCCTGCCCCGCAAGGTGATTCGCTCACTTTTCCGGCACCGGCGCCTTCCCCAGCGGCAGGTTCGCCAACACCCGCCCCCCGAGCTGCGGCTCCCGCGACGCCCACTCCCGTCCGGCGCCGTTCACCCCTCGGTGCTCCGGTCACCGCCACACCCGCAGACGCCAAGCCCCTCACGGGCTCGCCGTTCCCGCCGTCCGGCACGGGGCACCGTACGGAACCGAGGTCGAGGCCCGCAGCGGGACCCGGGGCGGCGATCCAACGAAGCGTCGCACCGAACACGTCTGCATCGCCCTCGCAGACGCCTTCGGCGGCCGCCCCCTCAGCCCCCGCACATCTGCCTATGGCTCACCCCACCGCGACGCACTCGCCTACCGCATACCCCACCACCGCGAATCCGCTTGCCGCGCCCTCAACTACCGCGTCTCCAGCTACTGCGCCTCCAACTAACGCGCACCGGCCGACTGTTGCCCCGGCTGCCCCGGCTGCCCCGGCTGGCCCGGTGACACCGGGGTCGGGGTCGGCGATCCAGCGAAGCGTCGCCCCCGACGTGTCTGCACCGGCCCCGCAGACGCCCTCGGCCACCGCCCCCGCAGCGACCGCACACCCGCCTGCTGTACACCCCGCCACGGCGCATCCGCTTGCCGCGCCCCCAACTGACGCGCACCGGCTGCCCGTTGCTCCGGTCAGCCCGGTCGGCCTGCCCAGCCCGGCAGCCTCGGCGACATCGGGCCAGGGGCCGGCGATCCAGCGAAGCGTCGCTCCGAGCACGCCCGTACCCGCCGCGCAGGCACCCTCGGCCACCGCCCCCTCACCCGCCACGCGCCCGACCACCGCAGACCGGCCGACCGCAGCCCCGGCCGCGAGCCCGCCTCCGGCTGCGCTTCCGTCCTCGGTTGTCACCCCGCCCTCGGCCGTGACCTCGTCAACGGTCGGACCCCGGCCCCCGGTTGTGACTTCGCCCTCGGCCATGACCGCGTCCACGCTTGGGCCCCGACCCTCGGCTGTGACTCCACCCCCAGCCGTGGCTTCGTCCTCAGCCGTGACACCGTCCCCAGCTGGGCCTTCGCCCTCGGCCGTGCCCTCGCCCTCAACCACGGCCCCGCCCCACGCCACGAAGCCGACTC
>NZ_JBLTJC010000705.1:0-2278 GCF_048158785.1 Streptomyces colwelliae
TGGGTGGACGGGGCGAGGCGGTGGCGGAGGGCGAGGCGGGCACGGCGCTCGGAGGTGGTGATGTGACGGGGGGTGCGACTCATTCCGGCCTCCGCGCGAAGACGTCCACTTCTCGACCGACAGTAGACGTTCACCCGATCGCCGCCCCCGGAATGCAGCCCCCACGCCCACCCGGTTTCACTGCGTAGCAACAGGCGGCGGGACATCAGGAGGCGGCGGCATGCAAAGACACGGCACATGACCACACCGGCCGACCGAGCGGAGCGGGGCCGCGCCGCGCGCAAACGCGTCGCCCGCTCCGCCCACGCCGGCTGGATCCCCGCCGTGGACCGCCCGGACCCCGTGGCCGTACTCGAACGACAGGGCCGGGACAGACTCCCGGAACTCCTCCCGATCCGGTACGGCCGCATGGCCGCGTCCCCCTTCGCCTTCCTGCGCGGCTCCGCCGCCGTGATGGCCGCCGACCTCTCGTCCCGGCCGCACACCGGCCTCACCGTCCAGCTCTGCGGCGACGCGCACCTCCTCAACTTCGGCCTGTACGCCTCCCCGGAACGCGCCCTGCTCTTCGACCTCAACGACTTCGACGAGACGTTCCCGGGCCCGTTCGAGTGGGACGTCAAGCGTCTCGCCGCGAGCGTCGCCGTCGCCGGCCTCGAGAACGGCCACAGCGACACCAAGGCCCACCGAGCCGCGCTGGAGGCGACCGCCGCGTACCGTACGGCCCTGCGCGGTCTGGCCCGCAAGGGCGAACTCGCCGTCTGGTACGAGCGGATCGACGCCGACAGCCTGCTGCCGCTGGTGCGTTCGGCCCGGCACCGCCGCCGGGTGGAGTCCAGCCTCACCCGGGCCCGCCGCCGCACCAGCCTGCACGCCGTGGGCAAGCTGACCGAGACCGTCGACGGCCGCCGCCGTATCGTCCACGACCCGCCCCTCCTGGAGCCGGCCGGCGCCGCCGACATGGCCTCCCTGCGCAAGATCTTCAGCGACTACCGCTCCACGCTCTCCGAGGAACGCCGCCTGCTCCTGGACCGCTACCGCTTCGTCGACGCCGCCCGCAAGGTCGTCGGCGTCGGCAGCGTCGGCACCCGCTGCTTCATCGTGCTGCTCGCCGGCCGCGACCAGGACGACCCGCTGTTCCTCCAGATCAAGGAGGCGCGGAAGTCCGTACTGGAGGAGCATCTGCCGAACGGCCCGTACGTCCACCCCGGTCACCGTGTCGTCGCGGGCCAGCGCCTCCTCCAGGCGGCCAGCGACATCTTCCTCGGCTGGATGACGGGTCCGCAGGGCCGCGCCTTCTACTGGCGCCAACTCCGCGACATGAAGGGCTCCGCGGACGTCGCCGGCATGCGCCCGGAGGCACTCACGGCCTACGCCCGCCTCTGCGGCACCGCCCTGGCCCGCGCCCACGCCCGCTCCGGCGACCGCGTCGCCATCGCCGCGTACCTGGGCGGCACCGACACCTTCGAACGCGCCGTGGCGGACTTCGCCCTGTCCTACGCCACCCAGACGACCGCCGACCACGCGGCCCTGGGCGCGGCCGTCGCGGCGGGCGTGATCACGGCGGCACCGGGCATCTGACCGCCCGTACGACCGCCCGCGGAAAAAAGAGATGCACCCCGAGTGACCGACTCCCTACGCTGGAGACGCATTGCGGAGCAGGTCACCATCGTTTCACGCAGGGCTGGCGTCACCCTGCGGAGTCGGCGCTAGTCTCGTTCGCACCCAACCCACCGGCGGTCGGCCGCCCACCCCAGCGCCCTGTCGGGACAGTGTTCATACCGCTCGGACACCACCACACCCACGCCCACGGAGGCCCGTCATGGGCACCATCGTCCTTTCCGGGACCGTCGTCCTGGTCGTCCTAGGATTCGGAAACCACGTCTGGTGGCTCGCCGCCGTCGCCGTGCTCTTCCTCTACGTGCAGTACGGCAGGGACTCGACGTCGTCCACGTCATCCTCATCGTCCACGTCGTCCTCGTCGGGCGGCGGTTCCTCCTCGGGAAGCACCCCGTCGAGCTACCGCGCGTACCGCGACCGCCGTGACAAGCAGGCCAAGTGGGAGCGCCGTTACCAGCGCGAGCGCCCCCTGGAGTCCCGTCGGCAGGCCCGTCAGAAGAGCAAGTAGGAGACCGGGGCGCCCGTCACAACCCGGGGGCGCCCCACACCGGGAACCACCGGCTCAGATCCTGCTCGATCCGCAGATCGTCGCCGAGCATCGACTTGACCTGGAGTTCCAGCGCGCTGTCGCGCCGCTGACCGTCACCGGCCAGCGGCGCGA
>NZ_JBLTJC010000706.1:0-2276 GCF_048158785.1 Streptomyces colwelliae
AGGTCATGCGCAAGGCCGGCGACCGCAAGCAGCGGCTGCGCGGCGAACGCCGGGACTATCTGCGCTACTTGGCGCAGAGCCGACGTACGGTGCAGCGTGCCGTGATCGAGCAGCAGCTCGCCCTCGCACTCCCTGCGGCCCGTGTCCTACCCCTGGCCCGCCGACGCCCTCGGCCCGCACGGGACGTACGGCGCGGCACTGTCGTACCGGCTGATCGCGGGCGGGCGGCCGCTCGGCACGCTGGTCATCGGGCGGTCCGGGCTGCCGCGCTTCCCCGACGAGGTCACCGGCCTGGTCGAGGACCTCAGCCGCCGCGTCGCGCTCGCGATCGGCGCGGCCCGCCAGTACGCGCGCCAGGCCACCATCAGCCGCGTCCTCCAGCGCGGCCTGCTGCCCGGCGCGGTCGCCGAGATCCCCGGCCTGCACAGCGCCCTCGTCTACGAACCCTGCGACAAGGGCGGCCCCAGCGGCGACTTCTACGACCTCTTCCCGGCCGGCGACGGCCGCTGGTGCTTCGCCCTCGGCGACGTCCAGGGCAAGGGCCCCGAGGCCGCCGTGGTCATCGGCCTGGCCCGCCCCTGGCTACGGCTCCTCGCCCGCGAGGGCTACGGCGTCGCCGACGTCCTCGACCGCCTCAACCAGCTCCTCCTCGACGACGCCACCGAGGCCGCCGACGCGGCCGCCCACGCGCTCGTGGCGGCGGGCGGCATGCCGGGCCCGGTCGGCGACGGCCCCCGCTTCCTCTCCCTCCTCTACGGCGAGCTGGTCCCCTTCGACGGCGGCGTCCGCTGCACCCTCGCCTCCGCCGGACACCCGCTGCCGCTGCTCCTCGGACCGGACGGCGGCGTCGGTACGGCAGCCCGCCCGCAGACCCTCCTCGGGGTCATCGAGGACGCGACGTACACCAGCGAGACCTTCGAACTGCGGCCCGGCGACAGCCTGTTGTGCGTCACGGACGGGGTGACCGAGCGGCGCTCCGGCTCGGTCCAGTTCGACGACGGCGACGGGCTGGCGACCGCGCTCGCCGGGTGCGCGGGACTGAGCGCCGAGTTGATCGCGGAGCGCATCAAACGCCTGGTGCACGAGTTCGGCGGCCGTCCCCCGGAGGACGACATGGCGCTGCTGGTGCTCCAGGCGGAGTAGACAGTCGTACGGGTGCTGGACAATGGAGGACATGCCTTCCGCACTCCCCGACGGCGATCCCGTCCCCGACGACGGCGCCCTGCCCGCGCAGGCGCTCGCCGGATCGGCCGACCGCCCCCTCGGGTTCTATCTGCACGTCCCGTACTGCGCGACCCGCTGCGGCTACTGCGACTTCAACACCTACACGGCGACCGAGCTGCGCGGCACGGGCGGAGTGCTGGCCTCCCGCGACAACTACGCGGACACCCTGATCGACGAGGTCCGCCTGGCCCGCAAGGTCCTCGGCGACGACCCCCGCCCGGTCCGCACGGTCTTCGTCGGCGGCGGCACCCCCACACTGCTCGCGGCGGGCGATCTCGTACGGATGCTGGGCGCGATCCGCGACGAGTTCGGGCTGGCACCGGACGCGGAGATCACGACGGAGGCGAACCCGGAGTCGGTGGACCCCGCCTACCTCGCGGCCCTCCGCGACGGCGGCTTCAACCGCGTCTCCTTCGGCATGCAGAGCGCGAAACAGCACGTACTGAAGATCCTCGACCGCACCCACACCCCCGGCCGCCCCGAGGCCTGCGTCGCGGAGGCCCGCGCGGCCGGCTTCGACCATGTCAACCTCGACCTGATCTACGGCACCCCCGGCGAGAGCGACGACGACTGGCGCGCCTCCCTCGACTCCGCCCTCGGCGCGGGCCCCGACCACATCAGCGCGTACGCCCTGATCGTCGAGGAGGGCACCCAGCTCGCCCGCCGCATCCGCCGCGGCGAGGTCCCCATGACGGACGACGACGTCCACGCCGACCGCTATCTGATCGCGGACGAGGTGATGTCGGCGGCGGGCTTCGACTGGTACGAGGTCTCGAACTGGGCGACGTCGAATTCCGGCCGTTGTCTCCACAACGAGCTGTACTGGCGCGGCGCCGACTGGTGGGGCGCGGGCCCCGGGGCGCACTCGCACGTGGGCGGTGTGCGGTGGTGGAACGTCAAGCACCCGGGGGCGTACGCGGGGGCGCTGGCGGCGGGCCGCTCACCGGGCGCCGGCCGCGAGATCCTCTCCGCGGAGGACCGCCGGGTGGAGCGCATCCTCCTGGAACTACGCCTCCGGGAGGGCGCCCCGCTGGACCTGCTCCGGCCGGAGG
>NZ_JBLTJC010000707.1:0-2269 GCF_048158785.1 Streptomyces colwelliae
GCCGTTCGGGACGAGTGCGCGTGAGGGAGCCCCCGGTGTGCCGAGGCGCGCTGGTTGTCGCGGGTCAGGACGTTGGTGGCGGCGCGTAGTGGTGGGCGAGATCGGTGGCGAGGTCGCGGAGGTGAGCCCTGGCTTCGGTGGGGCCGTGCACAGTGACGGCGCTCCCGAACGGCAGCAGTGCTCGCACGTCCTCCAGGTGCAGGAAGCGGATCGTCACCTTGCGGCCGGTGGCGGATTCTTCGTGGTCATGGTCGTGGTCATGGTCATGGTCGTCCGGGACGAGTCGTTGGCCGAAGATCCGTTGCGCTCGCTCGATCTGGGTCTGGTCGATGGTGGCGCTGACCTCTATCGCGTGGTTGTGCTCCCACTGATCGACGAGCGCCGCCGCGACGGTGGCCAGGGTCTGGCTCTCGCGGATCCGTCGTGGCTGGTCGACTTCATTCCACGTCGTGATCCGTTCGAGTCGGTACATCCGTGGCACTCGGGCACGGTCGGCGACGAGGTACCAGATACCGGCCTTGGCGAACAGCCCGTAGGGATCCACGACCAGGTCGCGTGGGCATGGCTCGCGTGGGCTGTCGTACTCGATCCGTAGCCGGTGACCTCGCCGCACCGCGCCGATCAGCGAAGCCGGAGTCGTGCCGGAAGCTCGTGCCTGGAGCCAGGGGCGGCTGTCCACGTGCACCACGTCGGTGAGCGGCGGGAGTTCATGAACTCGACGTGGCTGTGCGGCGGCGATCTTGGAGAGCGCGCGCCGGCTTTCGACCGATGCGTCGAGCTCCGCACGTTGCCTCTCGTCCAGCCCGGTGAGCGACAGCTGATCACGCTCGCCCGGTGTGAGCCGCGTGAGGTCGAGCCCGGACCCGGGCAGCATGGTCACGCCTCCGAGGCGGCCCCGTTGCGCGGTCACCGGCAGACCGGCGTCACGGAGCCAGTTCAGGTCTCGGGTGATGGTTCGAAGGGACACCCCGAGCGCCGAGGCGAGTTCCTGTGTGGTCACGGCACCCCTCGATCCGAGGAGCAGCATCAGGGAGAAGAAGCGGTCCGGGGTCACACGCCAATTTTTTCAGGAATTGCGACACGATGCGGCGCATATCCCGGTCAGGCTGGCGGATGCGCCCCCCCACCTGCGAGAAGGAACAACCATGACCACCACATCCGTCGTGTCCATCGTCTACGTGAACGACGCTCCCGCCGCGGCTCGTTTCTACGGTGACCTCCTCGGCATGAGCCCCTCGTTCGAGACGTCGGGATACATCACCTTCGACCTCGGGCCGGGCGCTGACCTCGGTCTGTGGTCCGGCCGGTTCGAGGATCTGTCACCAGACGTCCCGCGCACCAGTGAGGTGTGCGTGGCCATCGACGGTGGACCCGACGAGCTCAACGCGACCTTCGAGCAGTGGAGTTCCAAGGGGGTCACGATCCTGCGCGAGCCTCATGACGCGGGGTTCGGGCTGACCTTCCTCGCAGCCGATCCTGACGGGAACCGTATCCGCGTCGCACCGAAGGACTGAGTCGCACCGAAGGACTGAAATGCCGCAATGCGGCAGGCGCGCACGACAGTGTCACGCCTGCCGCCGAAAAAGGCTGGCCGCGTGGCGCACCGGCGAGCCAGGATCTGACCCGTGACACGTCATGCCCACGAGGATGCGGAACCGCGGACCCTGGTCCGCCGCTATGTGACGCCCGAGCGCCGCTACCTGAAGCTCGGCGGCAGCCTGCTGCGCATGCGAAGTCCCGAGTACGACCGATTCGTGCGGGATCTCGGTGAGGACGCGGGACTCATCACCGCGCAGGAGATCGCCGTCCTCCTCGATGGCGGATGGCGGGAGCGGAGGACTGCCGCATGGCTCATCGCCGTCTCCCGCCGGACCGAGTTCCGTGAGCGCCTCGGGGAGATTCTGCTGGCCAGCGAGTTCTGCTGCGCCGGCCTGGCCTATTGCGTGACCCTGGCCGGCTTCGGCACGCCGCGCGACGCTGAACTGCTCGCCGCCTACCTCGACCGCTACCTTCGCCGCCCCGACCTCGCATACGACCAGACCGTCGTCATGGGCGCGCTCATGTACACCGACCTGAATCTCGGAGGCGACCGAGCCGCGCGTTTCCTGGGCTCGGGCGGCTTGTGGCACCAATGGCTCCAGGACGCGTCCCACATGCAGGACACCACGGACCCCGCCACCCACCTGAACCTGATCCGCCAGCTCTGCGCCGTCGTCGACAGGTGCGCTTGCACCCGGTCGTAGTGGTCCGCGCGCGGGTGCCGTAGCCC
>NZ_JBLTJC010000708.1:0-2269 GCF_048158785.1 Streptomyces colwelliae
CGGCAGCACCGTGGAGGACGAAGGCCGGGCCGCTGGGGCGCTGTTCGTCGGCTTGCCGTCGGCCTTGGGATCGCTGTCGGAGCCGGCGCAGCCGGAGATCAGTAGTGCCCCGGCCACGAGCACGGTCCGCGCACCGCCAGCCCGAACGGCTCGGTCCGGCGCGCCGCCCGCTCCAGACCGGCCGACAGTTCGGGTACGGCGTCCTCGTCGACCTCGCCGTAGAAGGCGAGGGTGAAGTGCCAGCCCGGGCGGCCGGTCCAGCGGAGTTCGTCCGCGCCCGGGAAGCTCCTCAACTCCTCTGTCACCGAGGCGAGTTCGGACGTCACGTCCTCCGGGGGCAGTACGGCGGCGAAGAGTCTCATGGGCACCAGATTGCCACTGCCCGCTGGCACCATGGGGTCATGACTGTGGCGATCAGCATCAGAGACGGTGGGCCCGACGACGTCCCCGCGATACTCGGCATGCTCGACAGCTCGGTGGCGTGGCTCGTCGCGCAGGGGCGTACCGGGCAGTGGGGCAGCACGCCGTGGTCGGAGAATCCGAAGGGTGTGGCGGTGGTGGAGCGGTATGTGGCGGAGGGCTCGCCCTACATCGTCGAGGTCGACGGGGTGGCCGCCGGGACGCTCACGCTCACCGACTCCCCGGGGCCGTACATCGACGCCGTGGACGAGCCCGAGCGGTACGTCCATCTCCTCGCCTCCGACCGCCGGTTCAAGGGCCACGGCGTCGGCGGCGCGCTGCTCGCGCACGCGGTGGAGGAGACGCGGCGGGCCGGGATCTCCCTGCTGCGGGTGGACTGTTACGCGGGGGACGACCGCAAGCTCGTCGCCTACTACGAGAGCAACGGGTTCACGGCCACCGAGGCGTTCGTCGTCGGGGAGGACCGGTGGCCGGGGCAGGTGCTGGCCCGGAGGGTGTAGCACGCCCTCCGGGCCAGTCCTGCCACGCCACTACAACTCTCAGGCCGCCGTGGCCAGTTGCTCCCGCTCGCGCGGGACGAAGGCCACGCTCGGATGGCCGTGGTTCCAGTCGAACGACAGCCGCAGGTCGCCGATGCGGGCCAGGATCACGCCGATCGTGGCCGCCGCGGCGGCCGCGATGACGCCGCCGAGGGCGAAGCTCGCCCGGGGGCCGTAGGCGTCCGTGATCCAGCCGACGATCGGTGCGCCCACCGGTGTACCGCCCATGAAGACCATCATGAACAGGGCCATGACGCGGCCGCGCATGGCCGGGTCGGTGCCCATCTGGACGGCGGTGTTGGCCGTGACGTTGACCGTCAGGCCGGCGATGCCGATCGGGACCATGAGGAGGGCGAACAGCCAGTAGGAGGGGGCCACCGCGGCCACCACCTCCAGCAGGCCGAAGGCTGCCGCCGCCGCGATCAGGACGCGCAGGCGGGTGGTGCCCCGGCGGGCGGCCAGCAGGGCGCCGATCAGGGAGCCGACCGCCATCAGGGTGTTGAAGAGGCTGTACGCGCCGGCGCCCGCGTGGAAGATGTCGTCCGCGTAGGCCGACAGCCACACCGGGAAGTTGAAGCCGAACGTGCCGATGAAGCCGACGAGGACGATCGGCCAGATCAGGTCGGGGCGGCCGGCGACATAGTGCAGGCCCTCGCGGAGCTGGCCCTTGCCGCGCGGGGCGCGGTGAACGGCCTTCAGGTCGCGGTTGCGCATCAGGAGCAGGCTCGCCAACGGCGCCACGAACGACAGGCCGTTGAAGAGGAACGCCCAGCCCGTGCCGACGCCGGTGATCATGACGCCCGCGACGGCGGGGCCGACCAGGCGGGCGGACTGGAAGTTCGCCGAGTTGAGGCTGACCGCGTTCTGTAGCTGGTCGGGGCCGACCATCTCGGAGACGAAGGACTGGCGGGCCGGGTTGTCGACGACCGTGGCGAGGCCGACGGCGAAGGCGGCGACGTAGACGTGCCAGACCTGGACGTGGCCGGAGAGGGTCAGGAAGGCGAGGGCGAGGCCGGTGAGGGCCATCGCGGACTGCGTGACGAGCAGCGTGGGGCGCTTGGGCAGCCGGTCGACGAGGACACCGCCGTAGAGCCCGAAGAGCAGCATCGGCAGGAACTGGAGGGCGGTCGTGATGCCCACGGCGGCGGAGGAGCCGGTGAGGCTGAGGACCAGCCAGTCCTGGGCGATGCGCTGCATCCAGGTGCCGGTGTTGGAGACGACCTGGCCGATGAAGAACAGGCGGTAGTTCCGGATCTTCAGCGAGCTGAACATCGAGGACTTGCCGGGTGGTGCGGGCGGGGAGTCGGGGG
>NZ_JBLTJC010000709.1:0-2267 GCF_048158785.1 Streptomyces colwelliae
GTATAAGAGACAGGTCGGGGGGCGGGCCGGTCGTCATGACGTCGACACTAGGGTTCTGCCGGGGTGTCGGTCAGCTCCAATTCCGGGCCACTGGACCGGTCGCTCCGTTGAACAGCCTCCAGTGGCCCTCGGACACGACCTCGACGCCCGCACCGTCGGTCACCTTGATCGCGGTCTGGGCGTCGATGGCGTATGCCGGACCCTGTAGCCCCGCGGCCCACCGTTCCGCATCGGCCATGGTGTTCTCCGGGCAGTCCGGGTTGTCGAGGTGCGGGAAGAGGGAGAAGCCGACGACTCCCAGTGCGCTGTCGTCACCGGTGGGCGGCTTCCAGTCGGCGAAGGTCTCCCCGATGCGGGGAGTGCGGTGAGCTCCAGCATGCCCACCGACTTCCAGCCCAACTCGGCCATGGGGTTGGGGGATTGGCCGCTGATGAAATGCCATGGGCCGCCCGGATCGCCGTACGGGCCCCCGTACCCCGCGGTGGGGACGCAGAGCGCGCCGGCCGCGGCGTGACGGGCAGGAGCGAGGGCGACTTCTACGATGCCGTCGATGCTCAACGGGGCGACGACTCCGAGCCGTTGGACCCGGCCGGTGAGCGTTGGGACGCGAGTGACGATGCGGAGGCGGAGCGGCGGCTGCCTCGGCTCAGCGAGATGTTCCCGGTGTTGTAGGGCAACTCCAGGACCGGACGGCGTAGGAGACGCGATCCCTGTAACGCCGTACGCCCTACGGCACCCCCGCCTGCGACGGCGCGCACGCCCCCCTCCTCCGCCGGGGGCGTACCCCGTCACCCGCACGGGCGGCTTCGGTGCCGTTCACCCGTATGGCCGCTGCGGGCGGTTCCCGGGCTCCTCCATGATCACCGTGCAAGCAGGCACCGCACGGGACGAGGAGCAGGCAGTGAACGTACGGAAGAAGATCACCATGCTGGCCATGGCGGGCGCGCTGGCGCTGGGGATGGCCTCGGCGCAGTCGCCGGCGAGTGCCAGCTCGGTCGGCAAGTCGGTGGAGTCCGTGAGGGCCGAGTGCGGTGTGCGTTCCGACGCGCGGCTGCACTGCGGCAACAAGGCTGGCGCGAAGGGGTATGCGGACCGTTCCTATCGTTCCGCCACCCGCGGGCAGTTGAACGGGACCTTCAGCTGGTTCCAGTGTTGGGGCCACGGCGACCCGCACCCGGGCGGCAACGACATCTGGTACTGGACCCAGCTCGACAACGGCGCCTGGGGCAACGTCCCCGCGGTCGACGTCTCCACCGGCCAGGACCCGGCGCCCGGTCTGCAGCAGTGCTGACGCTCTGAAGTGCAGCAGTATTGAAGTACTGAGGTGTGCTGAAGTCCGTCTGTTCAGCGGGCTGTTGTGTCCGGGGCACCGATGACGTGATGGATCGCGGACGCGGCGTCGACGGCGATGTGTGTGGGGCGGAACGTCGGCTCGGTCCATGGGCGGCCGTTCGACACCCACACACTGCGCGCGTCGATGCCTGTCGCGCCCCGGATGTCGGCCTGCGCCGAGTCGCCGACGACCCAGGACGAGTGGAGGGAGGCCCCGACCTCGGCCGCCGCCGCGTGGAAGATCTCCGGCGCGGGCTTCTTGTGGCCGGCCGACTCCGAGATCACCCAGCCGTGGACGATCGCGTCGAGCCCGGTGTTCCGGATCTTCAACTCCTGTTGTACGACACGGCCGTTGGTAACGATCACGCACGTCCAGCCCGCCGCGACGGCCTTCGTGAGGGCGTCGCGCGTGGGCTCGGACAGGGTGACGCGGTCGGCGGCGCCCCGGTCGAGGAACGTCCCGACCGCGTCGGCGGGGACATTCCCGCCGTAGCGCTCGGTCATGGCCTCGGCGATGGCCTGCCTCGACGTGTAGCCACTGGCGTCGACCGACATCAGCCAGGCGAGATCGTCCCCCGGCAGACCGTGCGCGGCCAGGAATTCCGACGCCGCGTCCCGGAACGCGGCGTCGCGGTCCACCAGGGTGTTGTCCAGATCGATCATCAGCAGGGGCACGCCGAGCAGTAGATCACCGGCCGGCCATCTCTACAGCCGCGCCCTCTTCAACGCCATGTGGAGCAGCAGCCGGTCCTCCCCGTCGTCCAGGTCCAGGCCCGTCAACTGCTCCACCCGCGACAGCCGGTAGTAGAGCGTCTGCCGGTGAATCCCCAACTCGGCCGCCGCACGCCCCGCTTGGCCCGCGCAGTCGAGGTACACCTCGGCCGTGCGGGCGAGTTCGTGGTGAGCGGGGGAGAGGAGCGGGGCCACCGCGGGGT
>NZ_JBLTJC010000710.1:0-2262 GCF_048158785.1 Streptomyces colwelliae
CACCTCGCCCCGGTTCGTCAACTCGCCCTGGAAGCCCGGTGCGTTGGACGCCGTGCACGAGGACACCGCCGACATCCTCCTCGTCGGCACCGGCCTCACCGCCGTGGACCTCGCCCTCACCCTCGACCGGCCCGAACGCACGGTCCACGCCGTCTCCCGCAGCGGACTCCTGCCCCAGCCGCACGCGTTGGGACCGGCCGGCGCCATGGAGGCGCCGAGCTGGCCCCGCGACCTGACACTGAGCGGACTGCGCCGAACCGTCTACCGGCACGTCAGCCGCTCCGTCCGCACCCACGGCGACTGGCGCCCTGCCCTGGACAGCCTGCGCCCGCACACCGCGCGACTCTGGCGCAGCCTCACCCCCGAGGAACGCGGGGAGTTCCTCGCCCACGAGGGCACCCTCTGGAACACCCACCGCCACCGCATGGCACCCACCACCGCCGAGTCGGTGACCCGGGCCCGCACCGCACGACGCCTCCAGGTCCACGCGGGCACGATCGCCGAAGTGGTGGAGTCCGGTGACCAGTTGGTGGTCACGCTCTCCAACGGCCGTACGCTGCGCGTGGGGTGGGTGATCGACTGCACCGGACCGGGCCGACGGCTCGAAGACCCCTTGTGGCGTGGGCTGTTCGAGACCGGGGCGGCCGTGCCCGGACCGCTCGGCATGGGCGCGGCCACCCGCGACGGACGCCTCCTGGACGCCCAAGGCCGCTCCACGCGACCGCTGTTCACGCTCGGCGCCCCCAGGCGCGGCGAACTCTGGGAGACCACCGCGATCCCCGAGGTCCGCGTCCAGGCCGCCGCCCTGGCCCAGCAGTTGCTGGTGCCGCCGGCCCGCCGCGCCGCCCGCCGCAGGCCCGTCGACGGACTCGGACTCCCGCTGTCGACCCACGCCGAGGCGGCCACCGCCTACCGCACCGGACTCGACCGGGTCCTCAAGGTGCGCGCCGGAGCCGAGGACGCCTTCGCCCGCGCGGTCGCCCTGGACCCCGGATTCGCCCTGGGACACGCGGCGTTGGCCCTGCTCGGCCACGAGTGCGGAGCCGCCGTGGACGTACCCCGGGCCCTCGCCGACGCCCAGCGCTGCGCACACGAACGCGCCGACGAACGCGAACGCTCCTTCGTGGACGTGATCACCCGCCGCGTCCAATCCGCCGACGGGGACCGCGCGTTGATACGACACCTCGACACCCACCCCGCCGACGCGCTCGCCCTCGCCGCCGCCGTCCCCACCATCGCCTTCTCCGGCGTCACCGACCTGGACGACGACTACGCGCTACGCCTCGTCGAGCGCACGTCCCCCGCCTACGACGGGCACTGGTTCCACACCTCGCTGCTCGCGTTCCTCCGCCAGGAACAGGGCCGGCTGCACGAGGCGGGTGAACTCGCCCACCGCGCCCTGGGAGTCGAGCCCGCGTCCGGTCACGCCGTGCACGCGCTGGCCCACGTCCACTACGAGTCCGGCGCCCACGAGGCGGGCCGGGACTGGCTGGGTGTCCGGGCAGGGCCGGGGTGCCGTCCACCGGGCCCACTTCTCCTGGCACATCGCCCTGCACGAACTCGCGTTGGACGACCCCGCCGCCGTACGCAGGCGCTGGTTCGCGCAGTTGGCGCCCGGGCGGGTGACCGGGGTCCGTGCGCTGGTTGACTCGGGGTCACTGCTGTGGCGGGCCCGGCTCAGCGGCAACTGGCAGGGGGAGCTGCCGACTTCGGACGTCCTGGACTCCGTGGCCTGCGAGGTGCTGGAGCGACCGGCGACCGCGTTCACCGCCCTGCACGCGGCGGTCGCCCTCACCGCCGCCGGTGACCTCCCCGCCCTGCGCCGACTGCGCGACCACGCGGCGGGCGCCGACCCGGTGCAGCGCGAGGTCATCGCCCCGCTCTGCGAGGCCCTCGCCGCCCTCGTCGAACACCGCTTCCACGAAGCGGCCCACGGCCTCGACGCGTTGTTGCCGGTCCTGCGCAAGGTGGGCGGCAGCGCGGCCCAACGCGAGGTCGTGGAGGAGACGTTGCTGTACGCGCTGGTGTCGGCGGGACGGTGCGACGCGGCACGACGGCTGTTGGACGCCCGGTTGGACCGGAAGGCGGCGCCTCGGGACCGGCGGATGCTGGCGGGGTTGCAGGGGTGAGACGGGGGTGACCAAGTTCGCGCACCGCGTCACCCGTACCGAGCTGATCCCGCGTCTTGTCGCCCAGGCGATCCGTATCGCGCAGTCGGAGCCCAAGGGCCCGGTGCTCCTGGACATTCCCTGGGACGTCCTG
>NZ_JBLTJC010000711.1:0-2260 GCF_048158785.1 Streptomyces colwelliae
TTCGGTGGTAATAGCGTGAGGCAAACGCCCGGTTACATTTCGAACCCGGAAGCTAAGCCTTACAGCGCCGATTGCGTGCGGGCGCGTTGTGGCTGGTCGCGCATGCGCCGCTCAACTGGCCGCGGACGGCGTGGCGCGGTCGGGCTCGGTCGGACCGAGGATGTCGTCGCGCCCTTGGGTGATGTGCCCGGCTGGGGACCGCTTCCTCCGCGCACGCCGGACACCACCGCGCGCGTCGGGACGGCCTGTTCCCCGGCCCGACGTTCCCGTGTGGTTCGCACCGAGGGCTACGGCCGATTCTTCCGGCCGAGGGTCGATGAACCGGTGTGGTTCACGTAGGCGCTGGCGGGTGCTTCTCCGGGCCGGGGACCGACGGGCCTGTGTGGTTCACGCCGCTGCCGGCGGGCGTTTCGCCGGGCCGAGGGTGGGCGAGCCGGTGGTTCACGCCGCTGCCGGCGGCAGCTCCTCCCGGCCGGAGCCCGACGTTCCCGTGTGGGTTCACACCGACGGCGGCGGCTGTTGATCCCGCCCGGCGATGTCTAGGAGCATCGTCGCGGCCACCATCGCCCCATCGGTACGAATCGTGTCGGCCGCCGATCTCGCCCGTGCGCGGGTCTCCGGGGCCAGGGCCGTCGTGAGCGCGGTCGACAACGACTCGACGGTCGGAGTCGGACCGTCGTGCGCCGCGCCGATGCCCAGTTCGGCCACCCGGCCGGCCCAGTACGGCTGGTCCGCCATCTGGGGCACCACCACCTGCGGCGCACCGGCGCGGGCGGCATCCGTCGTGGTGCCCGCGCCGCCGTGATGAACGACAGCGGCCACCCGCCCGAACAGCGCCTGCTGGTTCACCTCGCCTACGACGAAACAGTCGTCCCCGTCGTCGATCGGACCGAGGTCGGCCCACCCGTGGGACAACAGGGCGCGCCGCCCTCGCGCCCGGATCGCCTCGACGGCCACCCGGGCGACATCCCTCGGCGCGCGCATGCTGCCGAATCCCACGTACACCGGTGGCGTCCCGGCGGCCAGGAACGCCACCAGTTCCTCCGGGAGTTGGCGTACGTCGGGCCGGGTCCACGCGCCGGTCTGCACGACGTCGAGGTCCGGTGTCTCCCGCCACGCGCCGAGAACCGGGTCCGCCGCCAGCCACGGCCGGTCGGTGAAGACGTGGTCGCGGACGTTGGACACAGGTGGCAGGCCGATCGACTCCCGGTGTGTGTTCAGCGCTACGGCGAACACCGCGTCGATGCTCCGAGCGTCCAGGTCCCACAACGCCCGGTGGTCGGTCACCCCCGGAGGAAACGGCAGACCCTCCCGCGCCGGCGGCGAGTGGTGCGGCGACGGCAGCGCGTTCAGCTGGTAACTCGCGTACACGTAGCGGATGTTGAGCCTCTCGGCCACCGATCGCGCGGCGATCTGCATCAAGCCGGATGCCACCAACGCGTCGCAGCCCTCGGCCGCAGCCGCCAGGCCGTCGAACTGCTCGGCCAGTAACCTGGCGCGGTACCGGGCGAGTTCGGCCGCAGACGGGGGACTCGCCCCGTGCATGATCGGACGCACCGGCCGGCCGATCGGCACCAGTTCGGCGCCGATACCTGAGAGTAACTCCGCAAACACTTTGTCCGGCGGCACGCACATCCGCACCTCCGCGCCGAGTTCCCGTAATCGGAGCGCGAGTGCTCCCAACGGTTCGACGTCCCCGCGCGACCCGTACGTCGACAACAACACGCGCATTTCACGACTCCCGTTTGCGTGGGTTTCGGTCCCGGCCAGTGCGCGGCCATTCTGACATCTCTGCCGATCGACGCGGCTCCCAAACCTTTAATCCGGTGCAGCTGCGGAAATAGGAGACCTTCTTTGCCTGTGCCCTCGTTCCGCCTCGCCACAAGGGAAGTTGTGTGGCGGTGTGCAGACTTTCCTCCCGTATGCGAGTTTCGCGGGATTCTTTATCAGGGGTGTCGGTCCCGTGACGCTCCGGGGAATGTCAAGTGTTGACATGCTCGGAGCGCCTGATCGATGATTACGACCGCGTCACGGAGTTCTGGAAGGGAACGGAAGGGAATCCGGGTGCGCAGGAAAGCGATGTGGCCAGGTAATTGGCCAGTAATTTCGAGAATCGAATTATCGAATCGCCAGACCCCTTCGACGCCCTTCAATCCCCTTCAGGCCTCTTTGCTCCGTGGGCTCGCCCTCCCCATCAACGACCTGACGCGTGCCCCGTCTCGCGGTGACAGTTCCGAGGTGACGGCGCCCCGTGCATCCC
>NZ_JBLTJC010000712.1:0-2256 GCF_048158785.1 Streptomyces colwelliae
CGGTCTTCGTGAGGAAGACGAAGGCGCCCGGGATGAGCAGAACTCCGAGCACCAGATTGAGATAGCCGAACCAGCGGGGGAACACTGGCTTGGCACGGTTGTCGACGAGTGCCGCGTACCCGGAAGGAGCGCTGGTGGAACACCGGCAGAAGACGGACAACTCTGCACGGCCAGCACGTGCGGCCGGGGTACCGGCGGGCCAGGATGGTCAGTGGGGCAATACTGGCGAGCACGACCGGTACCACCGATGTCAGGACCTTCCTGATCTTTAGGAGCCAACCGAATGAGCACTTCAGCGCAGATCGGCGTCACGGGTCTCGCGGTCATGGGCCGCAATCTGGCCCGCAACTTCGCGCGCAACGGCTATACGGTCGCCGTGCACAACAGGACCGCGTCCCGCACGCGCGACCTGGTGGCGGAGTTCGGGAGTGAGGGCGACTTCATCGCGGCCGAGACCGCCAAGGACTTCGTGGCGGCGCTGGAGCGGCCCCGCCGCCTGGTCGTCATGGTGAAGGCCGGTGAGCCGACGGACGCGGTGATCGAGGAGTTCGCCCCGCTCCTCGAACCCGGCGACATGATCATCGACGGCGGCAACGCGCACTTCGCGGACACCCGGCGCCGGGAGCGCGACCTGCGCGAACAGGGCATCCACTTCGTCGGCATGGGTGTCTCCGGCGGCGAGGAGGGCGCGCTGCACGGGCCGAGCATCATGCCGGGTGGCCCGAAGGAGTCGTACGACTCGCTCGGTCCGATGCTGGAGAAGATCTCCGCGAAGGCCGAAGACGGGGCGCCCTGTGTGACTCATGTCGGTCCCGACGGCGCCGGGCACTTCGTGAAGATGGTGCACAACGGCATCGAGTACGCCGACATGCAGCTGATCGGCGAGGCGTACCAGCTGCTGCGCGATGTCGCCGGGTACTCCCCCGCGCAGATCGCGGACATCTTCCGCACCTGGAACACGGGCCGGCTGGACTCCTACCTGATCGAGATCACCGCCGAGGTGCTGTCCCACGTGGACGCGGCCACCGGCAAGCCGTTCGTGGACGTGGTCGTCGACCAGGCGGAACAGAAGGGCACCGGCCGCTGGACGGTCCAGATCGCCCTCGACCTCGGCGTCCCGGTCTCGGGCATCGCCGAGGCGGTGTTCGCCCGCTCCCTCTCCGGCCACGCGGCGCTGCGCGAGGCCTCGCGGGGTCTCGCCGGGCCCACGGCCTCGCCCCTGAGCGAATCCGAGGCGGGAGCTTTCGCGGACCGGGTCGAGCAGGCGCTCTACGCGTCGAAGATCGTGTCGTACACGCAGGGCTTCCACGAGATCGCGGCGGGCAGCGAGGAGTACGACTGGAACGTCGACCTCGGCGCCATCTCCTCGATCTGGCGCGGCGGTTGCATCATCCGCGCGGCCTTCCTCGACCGCATCCGCGCCGCGTACGACGCCCGCGCGGACCTGCCGAGCCTGCTGTCCGACGAGACGTTCGCGCAGGAGATCGCGGCAGCGCAGGACGACTGGCGCGAAGTCGTCGTCGCCGCGACCCGCCAGGGCGTCCCGACGCCCGGCTTCTCCGCGGCCCTCGCCTACTACGACGCGCTGCGCGCCGAGCGGCTGCCTGCCGCGCTCACGCAGGGACAGCGGGACTTCTTCGGGGCGCACACGTACCGGCGGGTGGACGGGGACGGTTCCTTCCACACCCTCTGGGGCGGTGACCGCTCGGAGGTCTCCGGCTGACCTCTCCCGCCGTGCCGAGTGCTGTGCCGGGCCCGCCTGCCGATGAGACGGTCAGGCGGGCTGCCACAGCTCGATGCGATTGCCCTCGGGATCGGTGACCCAGCCGAACCGGCCGACGCCGTCCATCTCCTGGGTCTCCCCGTCCACGTCCGCGCCCTTGGCGCGCAGTTGCGCGAGCATCGCGTCGAGGTCGCGGACGCGGAAGTTGAGCATGGTCTGCTGGGTCCGGGACCCGAAGTAGTCGGTCCCGGACTCGAACGCCGCGAACACCGTCGGCCCGGCCTCCTGACCCCACAGACCGTGCTCGTCGGCGTCGAGGCCGAGGCAGTCCCGGTACCACGCGGTCAGGGCCTGCGGGTCGGTGGCCCGCAGGAAGTATCCGCCGATTCCCAGCACACGTTCCATGGGGGCATCCTGCCAGGACGGCGGGGCCGGTGCCGGGTGGCCCGTTTCGGGCGAGCTTTCAGGTGAGCGGCGGTCCCGGCTCCGGGGTCGGTACGGGTTCCGGGCCCGGGGGGATCGGGGACGGGGAC
>NZ_JBLTJC010000713.1:0-2220 GCF_048158785.1 Streptomyces colwelliae
GCCCTGGACGCCACAGACCGCGACCGTCTCCTCCACGGCACCCACCACGCCCCCCACTCCGTACTCGGCGCCCACCAGGTCCCCGGCGGCGTCGCGTTCCGGGTGTTCCGGCCGTTCGCGCTTGGAGTGACCGTCGTGGCCGGGCAGTTGAAGGCCGAGTTGCATGACGACGGGGACGGGTTCTTCTCGGGGTTGCTGCCCTTGCAGGGCGTGCCGGAGTATCGGCTCGCCGTGGCCTACGAAGGCACCGTGCAAGAAGTCGAGGACGCTTACCGGTTCCTCCCCGCGCTCGGCGATCTGGATCTCCACCTGATCGGCGAGGGCCGGCACGAGGAGTTGTGGCAGGCGCTCGGGGCGCGGCCGATGACGCATCAGGGGGTCACCGGTACCCGTTTCACCGTGTGGGCGCCGGACGCGCAAGGCGTACGCCTCGCCGGTACCTTCAACTTCTGGGACGGGACGGGCGCCCCGCTGCGCTCACTCGGCGGCACCGGGGTCTGGGAACTGTTCATGCCCGGCATCGGCGAGGGCGAGCTGTACAAGTTCGAGATCACCCGCCCCGACGGTTCGAAGACGCTCCGCGCCGACCCGATGGCCCGCCGCACCGAGATCCCGCCGAGCACGTCCTCGATCGTCCACGCCTCGCACTACGAGTGGAACGACGCCGCTTGGCTCGCCCAGCGCGCCGAAGTCCCCGCCCACGAGGCCGCCTTCTCCGTCTACGAGCTCCATCTCGCCTCCTGGCGCCCGGGATTGACGTACCGCCAGCTCGCCGAGCAACTCCCCGCCTACGTCAAGGACTTGGGCTTCACCCACGTCGAGATGATGCCGGTCGCCGAGCACCCCTTCGGCGGCTCGTGGGGTTACCAGGTCACCGGTTTCTACGCACCCACCGCCCGCCTCGGCACCCCCGACGACTTCAAGTTCCTCGTCGACGCCCTGCACCAGGCCGGTATCGGCGTCCTCATGGACTGGGTACCGGCCCACTTCCCGCGCGACGACTGGGCGTTGGCCGAGTTCGACGGCCGCCCCCTGTACGAGCACGCGGACCCGCTCCGTGCCGCGCACCCGGACTGGGGCACCCTGGAGTTCGACTTCGGCCGCCGTGAGGTGCGCAACTTCCTTGTGGCGAACGCCGTCTACTGGTGCCAGGAGTTCCACATCGACGGCCTGCGCGTGGACGCGGTCGCCTCGATGCTGTACCTCGACTACTCACGCGAGCCGGGCCAGTGGACCCCGAACGAGCACGGCGGCCGGGAGAACCTCGACGCCGTCGCCTTCCTCCAGGAGATGAACGCGACCGTGTACCGCAGGGTGCCCGGTGTCGTGACGATCGCCGAGGAGTCCACCGCCTGGGACGGCGTCACGCGCGCCACGCACCACATCGGACCCGGCGGATTCGGCGGCCTGGGCTTCGGGTTGAAGTGGAACATGGGCTGGATGCACGACTCGCTCGACTACATGTCGCACGAGCCCGTCCACCGCAAGCACCACCACGGTGAGATGACGTTCTCCATGGTCTACGCCTACAGCGAGAACTACGTCCTGCCGATCTCCCACGACGAAGTCGTCCACGGCAAGCGCTCGTTGGTGTCCAAGATGCCCGGTGACTGGTGGCAGCAGCGCGCCAACCTCCGCGCCTACCTCGCCTTCATGTGGGCCCACCCCGGCAAGCAACTCCTCTTCATGGGCCAGGAGTTCGCCCAGGGCGCGGAGTGGTCGGAGACCCACGGCCCCGACTGGTGGCTCCTCGACCCGGCCTACGGCGCCGAAGCGGACCACCGGGGCGTACGCGACCTCGTCCGCGACCTCAACACGGTGTACCGCCACACCCCCGCCCTCTGGCAACTCGACACCGACCCGGCCGGCTTCCAGTGGGTCACCGGCGACGCCTCCGAGGACAACGTCTTCGCCTTCCTCCGCTACGACACCGACGGCTCCCCCCTCCTCGCCGTCAGCAACTTCTCCCCCGTGGTCCGCCACGACTACCGCCTCGGCACCCCCGACGACATCCCCGCCTGGCACGAAACCCTCAACACCGACACCGCCCTCTACGGCGGCAGCGACATCACCAACCCGGATCACATCAAGCCCGAACCCCAACCGTGGCACGGCCGCCCGACCAGCATCCGAGTGACGCTGCCGCCTCTGGCTACGATCTGGCTGCGCCCGGCCTGACAGCCCCAACTTCACAGCACCGGGCACTACCCAGCCCGTCCG
>NZ_JBLTJC010000714.1:0-2220 GCF_048158785.1 Streptomyces colwelliae
AGGCCGCGAAGATCAAGGAGAAGCGCGACAACTGAGCTTGATACGGGGTTCATACCGGGGCCGGATAACATCTGGCTCCGATGGGCACCGTGATCGTGCCGGACCTGCGCGCGGTCCTCGCCTGTGCGACCGCGGGCGCCGGGCTCGCGGTGCTGCCCCGCTATCTGTGCGCCCTGGCGCTGAAGCGCGGCGAGGTCGTCCCGCTCCACGAACCCGCGGTTCCGCCACTGCGGACATATTTCGTGGTGGTGCGCACCGGCACTCTCGCGATGCCGCACATCGCCCGAGCCCACGAGTGGCTACAGCGGGCTGCCGCCCACTGGGGCTGACCAGGGACTTTGTCGCCGTTCCGCAGCGAGCCCGCTGGTTCCACGTGAAACATCACGCTCCGAGTCGTCAAGGTGACGTCTTGCGATGTTTCACGTGGAACCAGCCGGGCCACATTTCTCCCATGACCGTCCGACCCGTGGTCAAGCGCACCGCACGTGCCGTTCTCCTCGACGGCGACGCCCTGATCCTCATCAAGCGCACCAAGCCAGGTGTCGATCCCTACTGGGTCACGCCCGGTGGCGGGGTCGAACCCGGGGACACCACCGTCGTCGATGCCCTGCACCGGGAGGTGTACGAGGAGCTCGGCGCCAAGATCACCGACGTGGTGCCCTGCTTCGTGGACACCGTCGAGCACATCGGCGCGGACGCGGCCTCGACCGGCGTGAAGGTGCAGCACTTCTTCGTCTGCCACCTGGAGTCCATGGACCCGGCGCTGCGACACGGCCCCGAAGTGGACGAGCCCCTCGGCGAGTACGAGATCGTCAGAGTGCCGTTCACCCGGGTCGGCATCGCGTCAGTCCACCTCGTGCCCCTGTCCCTACGGCACTATCTGGACGGCAACATCGAAGGGGTCCTCGCGATGCACGCTCCCGATCTGGGCTGACGCCATCGCGGCACCGGGTCAGTCCCCGGCGGCCACCAGCTCCTCGACCGAGTCGTGCCGTATGCGCTCCGCCGGGATGCCGACGTCCCTCAGGGCATGGACACCGCTGCGGATCATCCCGGGCGGGCCCGAGACATAGGCGTCGTACCCGCTCCACGGCCCGTACGTCCTTATGGCGTCCGGGAGTTGGAGATGCGCCCGCTGGTCGACGATCGGCCGGACCTCGAGCCATGGGTGGGACTGCTGGAGCCGGAGCAGCGTGTCGATGTCATAGAGGTCGTGGTCGGTACGGGCGCCGTAGAACACCTCCACCGGTCGCCGCTCGCCGCGCTCGGCGACATCCTCGACCAGTGCCTTGATCGGCGCTATGCCGGTGCCGCCGCCGACGCAGAGCAGTCCACTGTCGGTGGTGTGGTCCACGGTCATCGAGCCCGCCGGCGGCCCGAGCCGGATGACGTCGCCGGGCCGGGCGCGGTGCACCAACGCGTTCGAGACCCAGCCCGCCGGGACGGCCTTCACATGGAAGGTCAGCAGCCCGTCCGAGCGGGGCGCCGAGGCGAAGGAGTAGTGCCGCCAGATCCGCGGCCACCAGGGCGTCTCCAGGCTCGTGTACTGCCCGGCGAGGAAGGGATAGGGCTGGTCCGGGCGGAGGGTGACGACGGCGACGTCCCGGGTCCTGAGGTCATGGGTAACGACCTCCGCGTGCCACCAGGCCGGGGCGCGCAGTTCGTCCGCCGCGGCCGCGTCGATCATGACCTGCGAGATCGTCGTGTACGCCCGCACCCAGGCCGCCTCCATCTCCGGGTCCCAGACAGCGGAGGCGTATTTGTTCAGCGCTCCGATGAGGCACTCGCCGACGGCCGGGTAGTGCTCGGGCCGGGTGCCGTACTTGCGGTGCCCGCGGCCGAGGTTCTGCAGATACGCGACGAGGACCTCGGTGTTGTCGATGTGCTCGGCGGCGGTGAGCAGCGCCTTGAGCAACCGGTCCCGCTGGGTGTCCATCGCGGCCGGGAACAGCGACCGCAGTTCGGGGTGGCGTACGAAGAGCAGCGCGTAGAAGTACGAGGTGACTTTGTCGGCCACGGGGCCGACCTCGGCCATGGTCCGGCGGATGAGTACGGCGTCCGGCGAGGCATTCTCGGTGGCGGGGCCGGACGAACGCTGGGCGGGCACGCGCACGGGGGCGGAGGCCGAGGCGGCTGGGGGTGCCTCGGCGGCGGTCGGAGCGGGTGCGGCGGGCTGCGGTGCGAGAGGCGTGGGGGCTGTCGGCGTGGGAGCGGGGGCCA
>NZ_JBLTJC010000715.1:0-2202 GCF_048158785.1 Streptomyces colwelliae
CCGTTACACCGCGTTTCCGTGGGCCTGGGTCCGGGAGGAGCTGCGGTTGCGAGCCCGGCCGGCGTCTGAACCACCGGCGACAACGGTCGGAGTCGATCACCCCACAGAAGCCGGGCAGAGACAGTGTGCTCGAACCAGCACGTGACCGTCGACGACGTCGAACGGTGCATCGCGGTGACCGTGTAAGTCGCGCCCGCTGTCAGGGAGTTGAGCCTCAGCTGGGTCGAGACCGACTTGTTGACGGCGCCCGAGCCGGACGCCGCCCGTTCGTCGTCCGCCGCCCAGACCACCGTGGAACCCAGGGTGACCTGCGGGGACATGTGCGCTGTCGTGGTCTCGCTGCTCACCGTGTAGACCCTCGCTCCGAGGCTGATGATCACCGAACCGGACGGTGGTGCCGTGAAGTTGAGCGTCACCGCGGTGATCGCGGTGCCCGAGAGCGCCGCCGTGTACGTCGTCGACGTGGTCGAGCCGGCGTCCAGCGACTGCGCGAACACGGGGCCCGGTACGGCGGGTTGCCAGGCGGTGCCGTTCCAGCGCTGGAGTTGGCCCGCGGAGCTGTCCCGGTACTGGCCGGTGTAGCCGCCGGTGGTCAGCGCGCCCGCCGGGGCGATACCGCCCAGCCCCTTCGGATACGGCACCCAGGCCGAGCCGCTCCAGCGCTGGAGCGTGTCGGTGATGTCGCGGTAGTGGCCGGGGTAGCCGCCCGCCGCGGTGTCGTCGGAGCGGGTCGGCAGGATGCCGCCCAGTGGAACGGTGGTCGGGCGGAGGTCGGTGCTCGCGGTGGTCCAGGGGATACCGCCGCCGCCCGTGCTGGTGTGGGCGGCCACCGTCACCGTGAACAGCAGCAGCGAGACGTCCGGGACCGGGGGCGCGACCGGGACGGCGGCCGGGGTGCCGCGGACGATCTCCACGGCGGCCTCGCTGCGGCCCGAGCCGTCGTACTCGTCGTCGTAGATCCGCAGGACCACCAGGTCGATACGGCCGTACTGGGCGTCGCCGTCGGTGAAGGTCAGCGGGACCGGGGCGGTGACCGCGACCGGGTAGGCGCCGCGGGCGATCGACGACTGGACGACTGCTCGGCCCACGCCGACGGTGCCGCTCATCGTGCCGGTCGTGCCGGCCAGCCAGAGTCCGGTGACGCGGTAGACCCCGCCCTCGGAGCCGGGCAGGACGCCGGAGCGGCCCTTGATGTCGGTGACCGGGGTGAGCGCGCCGATCTGGGTGGTGCGGGTGTCGGCGCGGGACTGGCCGTCCGGGGACAGCCACGCGGAGGTCACGGTCACGGCGCGCACTCGTAGGTGCCGTGGATGGACAGGACGTCACCGGTGCCCCAGGCGACGGGCGCCGACTTGTCCCAGATGGTGTCGCTGTTCGCGAGGGTGTCGCGCACCGAGCGGACGTAGCCGATGCTGCCGGTCACCGCGAGCAGGCCGCTGCCCTGGTAGAGCAGCCCGGTGGAGGAGTCGAAGTACTCCGCGTTCAGCACCCGCCCGTCCAGCTTCCACGTGGGGGTGGCGACCGGCAGGACCGGAAGCCGGAACGTCCAGTTGGCGTTGACGTCCTGGGCGGTCAGGTTGGTCGTGGACCCGATCTTCAGGTAGATCCGGACGTGTACGACCGTCCCCAGCCTCGCGTACGACCCAGCCAGCGTGCCGTTGCCGATCGCGGGCGCCGTGCCGGTCTCGGCGCCCCACACCGGGGTGTAGTCGGTCCAGGTCGGGGAGGGGAGATAGTTGATCCAGGTCGTGCCGTTCCAGCGTTGGAGTACGCCGGCGGACGTGTCCCGGTACTGGCCCGTGTAGCTCGCCGTGGCGACCGCGCCGGCCGGGGCGATGCCTCCCAGCGCGCTCGGGTACGACACCCAGGCCGAGCCGTCCCAGCGCTGGAGCGCGCCGCCGGAGTCGCGGAACTGGCCCGGGTAGGCGCCGGTGCCGGTCTCGCCGTACGCGGGGAGGATGCCGCCGACCGCGACCACGGGTGTACGGAGGTCGGTGACGTCTGTGCTCCAGGTGATGCCGCCCTTGCCCGCGCTGATGCCTGCGGCGACCTTGACCTGGTAGAGGGCGAGTCCGATGCCGCTCCGCGAGCGGGCAGGACACCTTCACGGTGACGTATCCGGCGATCGACCCGAAGTATCTGGCCTCGGCCAACACGCCCACGCCTACGGCGAGTTCGACCTCCACCGCGGCGCCGCACGAC
>NZ_JBLTJC010000716.1:0-2196 GCF_048158785.1 Streptomyces colwelliae
GCGGCCTCAACGATCGTCATCTGTACGGCCGTCGGCTCGAAGCCGTTGCAAGGGTTGTTGATCTGGGGGCAGTTGGAGACCAGGACCAGGACGTCGCGTTCGGCGCGCAGGGTCAGCTTCAGGCCCGCCCGCGCACCCCGTTCGCCGTCGCCGGGAACGTGCCCTTCTCCCGTACCGCCGACATCGTCGACTGGTGTCTGCGCGCCGGCGCCCTCACCGACGCCACCCTGCTCACCCAGCTCGAGTACGCCCGCAAACGCACCGGGGACTACGGCAGTTGGACCCTGCTGACGGTCCGCAGCTGGCCCCGGTACGAGTGGCGGCTGGTCGGGCGGGTCGACCGGCGCCGGTTCAGTCCCGTGCCGCGCGTCGACGCCGGGATCGTACGGATCGAGCGACGCCGGACCCCGCTGCTCGAACCCGCCGCGCTGGACGGCTGGCGGCACCTGGTCGAGCTGGGCTTCTCGGGGGTGGGCGGCTCGCTGCACGCCTCGCTGCGCCGGGCCCACCCGAGACGGCGCGTGGACGCCGCGTTCCGTGCCGCGCGCCTGGATCCACGCGTCCTGGTGGGCGAGGTGTCGCCGGACCACTGGCTGCGCCTGCACAGGGAACTGACGTCGTAGCAGCGGCCGTAGAAAAGTGCCGTAGGAAAGTGCCGTAGGAAAGTCAGGAGCTCGCGGGTGGCCCGGATCGGATTGCCGGTCTGGTCGCGTGCTGTCCGGATCAGTGGCCGGTGCTGTTGCCGGACGTGATCTTTCGCAGACCGTAGAGCGCGGTCCCGAGGGCGAGGACCGCGGTGCCGGAGACGACGGTGCTCGGGGGGAGGGCGAAGGCCAGGGTCGCGCAGCCGGTGAGGCCGATGACGGGGACGAGGCGGTTCGGTCGGCCCTCTTCCTCGGTGAGGGTCCAGGCGGAGGCGTTGGCGACGGCGTAGTAGGCGAGGACGCCGAAGGAGGAGAAGCCGATCGCGCCGCGCATGTCCGCGGTCGCGGCGAGGACGGCGACCACCGCGCCGACCGCGAGTTCGGCGCGGTGGGGAACACCGAAGCGGGGGTGGACGGAGGCCAGGGCGTGCGGCAGGTGCCGGTCCCGGGCCATCGCGAGGGTGGTGCGGGAGACCCCGAGGATCAGCGCGAGTAGTGAGCCGAGCGCGGCGACGGCGCCGCCGACGCGGACGGCCGGTACCAGCCAGTCGGCGTCCGCGGCGCGCGCGGCGTCCGACAGCGGGGCGGTGGCGTCCGCCAGCCCGCGCGGGCCCAGCAGCGTCAGGACGGCGACGGCGACGAGGGCGTAGACGGCGAGGGTGATCCCGAGTGCGATCGGGATGGCGCGCGGGATGGTGCGGGCGGGGTCGCGGACCTCCTCGCCGAGGGTGGCGATACGGGCGTAGCCGGCGAAGGCGAAGAAGAGCAGGCCCGCGGCCCGGAGCAGTCCGGTGCCGGTCGTGTCCGGGCCGATCTCCAGTCGTGCGGAGTCCGCGTGGGCGGAGGTCAGGGCGGTGACGGTCACGGCGGCGAGCACGGCCAGGACGACCGCGACGACGGCGCGGGTGAGGAGGGCGGACTTCCGCACCCCGGTGTAGTTCACCGCGGTCAGCGCCACTACGGCGGCCACGGCCACCGCGTGGGTCTGGTCGGGCCAGAGGTAGGCGCCGACGGTGAGGGCCATGGCCGCGCAGGAGGCCGTCTTGCCGACGACGAACGCCCAGCCGGCCAGGTAGCCCCAGAAGTCGCCCAGGCGTTCGCGGCCGTAGACGTAGGTGCCGCCGGACTCGGGATAGCGAGCGGCCAGGCGCGCCGAGGACGTCGCGTTGCAGTAGGCCACGACGGCGGCCAGGGCCAGAGCGAGCAGCAGGCCGGAACCGGCGGCGTCGGCCGCCGGGCCGAGGGCCGCGAAGATCCCGGCTCCGATCATCGACCCCAGACCGATCACCACGGCATCGGACAGGCCCAGACGCCGTCTCATCCCGCCCGTGTCCGCCGGGACTCCCTCCGCGTTCATCGCGCGCTCCTCCTGGTGCTCGGCGCACGGTAGCGCAGGAGGAGAGGGCTACAGCCGGGGAGGACTGGTCGTGCTGTGCCGTGTGCCGGGCGTCAGCTGGTCCTGCGCCCCCAGCTCGGCCCCACCAGGTTCCACTCCGTGCCCCAGGAGTCGATACGGCGCCGGTCCAGCCGGTACCGTGCGACGGCCCCGGCC
>NZ_JBLTJC010000717.1:0-2177 GCF_048158785.1 Streptomyces colwelliae
ACCTCGCGCTCGTCCGGCTCCCCGTAGACCGCCACGCTGCCCACGACGTCGCCGTCGTCGAGGACCGTGCGGTTCAGCACGCCGGGCAGGGCGCGGATGCGCTTCCAGTGGGCGTCGAAGGCGTCCCGGTCGGTCGGGTCTTTCGCGGTGGGGCGGGATGTCGGTGAAGTGGTGGAACTCGCCGTGGAAGGAGTCGGCGCCCTGCCACAGCGCCCGCCACAGTTCGACCGTCTCGTCGAGGCGGGCGAAGCGGTGTGCCCAGGGGA
This sequence comes from Streptomyces colwelliae, assembly GCF_048158785.1. NCBI lineage: Bacteria > Bacillati > Actinomycetota > Actinomycetes > Kitasatosporales > Streptomycetaceae > Streptomyces > Streptomyces colwelliae. Next base: position 267 of record NZ_JBLTJC010000717.1, read on the forward strand.
CTTCGGAGAGGTCGTAGAAGGGGCGTCCGAAGCGGCCGGGGTAGCCGGCGCCGACCGCGAGTACGAGGCGGCCGCCGGAGAGGAGGTCGATCGAGGCGAGGGACTGGGCGGCCTGGATCGGGCGGCGCAGGAAGGGGAGCAGGGCTCCGGTGCCGAGGGTTGCCGTGCTGGTTGCCGGGGCGAGGGCGGCGAGCATCGTGAGGGCTTCGACGCGGGGGCTGAGCAGGGAGTCGTTGACGAAGAGGGAGGTGAAGCCGAGGTGTTCGGCGGTGCGGCCGAGGGCGATCAGTTCGCGCGGGTCGTCGTCCTTGGCCCACTGGGCCGTTCCGGTCGGGAGCAGTACGCCGATGTCCATGCGGCCGATGGTCGCCGGGGGCGGGTATGGGCTCAATTCCCCGCGGGGAATGGCTGGTTGGGGCGGGGCGCCGTAGAACTGGGGCGTGGATTTCAGTCAGGTGCTGCGTGAACGTCGTACGGGTCGTCGGTTCAGTCAGCTGGAGTTGGCGCTGCGGGCCGGTACCACGCAGCGGCATGTGAGTTTTGTCGAGTCGGGGCGGTCCGCGCCGGGGCGGGACATGGTCGTACGGCTGGCCGAGGCGCTTGAACTGTCGTTGCGGGAGCGGAACGAGCTGTTGTCGGCGGCCGGGTTCGCGCCGGTGTACGCGGAGAGTTCGCTGGAGGATCCGGTGCTGGCGCCGGTGCGGGAGGCGATCGGGCACATCCTGCGGGGGCATCTGCCGTATCCGGCGGTGGTGGTGGACCGGGGTGGTCAACTGGTCGACGCGAACGGCGCGTTCGGGGTGATCACCGAGGGGGCGGCGGCCGAGCTGCTCGGGCCGGGGACGAATGTGTACCGACTGGCGCTGCATCCGGACGGGTTGGCGCCGCGGATCCTCAATCTCGCGGAGTGGGCGCGGCACATCCTGGCCCGGCTGGGGCAGTTGGGGCAGTTGGGGGAGCTGCGGTCCGAGCTTGCCGGGTATCTGCCCGAACTCGGGCCGGGGGACGGGGCGTTGGGGTTCGCGGTGCCGTTGCGGTTGCGGTCGTCGTACGGGGATTTGCGGCTGATGACGACCGTGACGACCTTCGCCACCGCCGTGGACGTGACCCTCGCGGAGCTGAAGCTGGAGGCGTTCCTGCCGGCGGACGCGGCCACGGCGGGGGCGCTGGCGGCCGCGGCGAGGGATCAGGCTCCGGGGAACATGTAGTCGGTGCGGATGCGGCCGTCGGGGTCGAGCACGAGCAACTCCAGGCCGCCGCCGACCACTTCGCCACCGGCGACGGCCACCGTGTCCCAGCGGAACCGGATCACGCCGTCGAGGCGTACGGCGTCGGTGCGTGGCCGGAAGGTGAACTCGCCCTTCTCGACGAACCGTTCGTAGCTTCGTGTGACGCGGGTCTCGATGGCGTCGTGCCCGTGGGCCCGGAGGGTCGGATGGTCGAAGCCGAGGCCCGCGGCGATCTCGCGGATCTCGGCGGGCGGCTGGAGGACGTGCGTGCCGTCCTCGGCCCAGAGGATCTCGATCGCCGCCCGGCGTCGGGTGGCGTCCGGTTCGGTCCACTGGGCGATGTAACGCTCCGCCAGGTGCTGGGGGTCGGTCGTCTCGGTCATCCGGGGCTCCTTCGGGACTCGCGGCGGGGCCGGTCGGTCGTGTTCGATCGTGTGGTGGGGGCGGGCCGGGGGCAATTCCCGGCCAGGAATAGGCGACACGGGCCCGGGCGCGTGTCTTCCGGTGGGCGCTGGGAGTTGAGAGGGCGACTCCTTTTTCCGCCCTCGGAGGTGGCCCCGTGCGCCCCATGTACGTACCCGTCCGTCTGGCCGCGGCGCAGCCGGGAGCGGTCCGGGATCTCGGTGATGAACTCGCCGTCGTCGCCGTGCGTGCGCGTCACGATGATGGTGTCCGCGGACGG
>NZ_JBLTJC010000718.1:0-2157 GCF_048158785.1 Streptomyces colwelliae
GGGTCAACGAGGGGCTGGCGGGCAGGTCTCGACAGCGGCGACGCTCGGCGCGGTGTATCAGGATCAGGCCTTGACGCGAAGCCAGGTGTCGCCGGCGCGAAGCCACAGAATTCCGTCGCGCCCTTGACCGCAGCGCAGGGTCGGCGACGGACGGGATCGCGACGAGTTCGGTGAGGTCGGCCTGCGCGCGGGGCATCAACTCGGCTATGCGGGAAGCCAGTTCGGCCATCGTGATCAGCCCCTCACCGTGTCGTCGGTCTTCAGGTCGTCGAGCTTGTCCTGGATCTTGTGCAGCTTGTCCGGGCAGTAGATCTCCAGGATCTTGGCCTCGGCCCGCAGCGCCTTCGAGTCGCCGATGACCGGGCGCTGGCCGACGAACGCGGCCCCGTTGGACACGTTGATCTTCCACAGGGCCGACTTCAGGGCGCTGCCGGGGTCCTTGCAGACGATGCCGCCGTCGGTGCCGAGCGCACGGGCGATCGTCTTGGTGTCGGGCCGGGGATAGCCGGCCGCCACCGCGGCGTCGGCGAGCTGATTCGCCTTGTCCGTCGCCTTGTTGGAGGTCTTCACGCTGTCGTACTGGATGACACCGACGACGGCGAGCACGACCAGCAGGACGATCGCGCCGACGTAGATCCACCGGTGCTCGGAGGCGAACTTGGTGGGGCTCATGCGACATCACCCGCCGTCGTCCCGTCCGCCGCGGGCGCGGTCGTACGCCAGCCGGGTTTGCGGAACTTGAGGAACGCCCACGGGATCAGCAGGCCGAGGATCACCAGGCCGCCGCCGATGATCCCGACGTACGCCCAGACGCTGCCGCCGCCGAACTGCGAGGGCGGGACAAAACCGATCGTGAGGGCGGCGATCGACGCCAACAGGCCTACCGTGCACAGGAGATGGAGGGCGGGGACGCGGTAGCCGCGCGGATGGTCGGGCTGCGTCTTCCGGAGCCTCATCGCGGCGACGAACATCAGCAGGTAGACGATCAGATACACCTGCGTGGTGATGGTCGAGAAGATCCAGTACACGTTGGAGACGTTGGGGAGCAGCGCGTACCCGAGGGCGATGACCGTCGTGACGACACCCTGGGTGACGAGGATGTTCTGCTGCACCCCGAACCGGTTCAACTTCTGTAGGAACGGCGGGAGATAGCCCTCGCTGCGGGAGATCTCCAGCAGGCCCTTGGACGGTCCGGCCAGCCAGGTGAGCATGCCGCCGAGCGACGCGGAGACCAGCATCACGGCGGCGATCGGGGTCATCCAGCCGATGTGGAAGTACGAGAAGAACGCGTTGAACGCCTGCATCACACCCGCGGTGAGGCTCGTCTGGTCCGACGGCACCACCCAACTGATCGCCAGCGCGGGCAGGATGAAGATCAGCAGCACCAACCCCATCGCCAGGAACATCGACTTGGGGTACTCCTTCGCCGGGTCCTTCAGCGACGACACGTGGACGGCGTTCATCTCCATGCCGGAGTAGGAGAGGAAGTTGTTGACGATGAGGACCAGGCTGGCGAGGCCCGTCCACTCGGGCAGCAGATGGCTCGACGTCATCGGGGCGGCCGACGGATTCCCCTGGGCGAGGAAGACCATGCCGAGCACGACAAGGATGGTGCCCGGTACGAGGGTTCCGATGATCAGCCCCCAACTGGACAGCCCGGCAAGGGCCTTGGTCCCACGGGACGACACCCACACCCCCGTCCAGTACAGGACCATGATGACGATCGCGGTGTAGAGGCCGTTGGAGGCGAGGGCCGGGTCGATGACGTACGAGATGGTGCTCGCGACGAAGGCGAGCAGGCTCGGGTAGTAGAAGATCGTCATCGCGAACTGGCACCACACGGCGAGGAATCCGAGCGGTTTCGTCAGTCCTTCGCTGACCCAGCGGTAGACACCGCCGCTCCACCCGGAGGCGAGTTCCGCCGAGACCAGCGCGGTCGGCAGCAGGAACACGATCGCCGGGACGAGGTAGAGGAACACGCAGGCCAGGCCGTACACGGCCATCGTCGGGGCGGCCCGCAGGCTGGCCACCGTGCACGCGGCGACCGGGCGTGGGCCGTTCGACTCGGACAGCCCGTACGTGGTGGCGTACCAAGTCGTGCACGACGAGCCGGACTTGGCCGAGGTGCCGGACAATCTGGCGCCGCTCGTGCTGCGT
>NZ_JBLTJC010000719.1:0-2122 GCF_048158785.1 Streptomyces colwelliae
ACCCTCAGCCCACCACCCTCAACTGGCCGCCCTCGCCTCTCCCCCGCCGTACAGCACCCGCGTCACCGCCTCGTGCGTCACCCCGTGATCGGCGAGCGCCTCGCCCGGCACGCCGGGGAGGACGGTGAGCGCGAGGAGGATGTGTTCGTCGCCGATGTGCCGGTCCCGGTGGGCGACGGCGATGCGCAGGGACTTCTCCACAACGTTCTTGGCGCCGCGGCTGAAGGTACGGCGGCCCGACCACGACTCCCTGAGCTTTTGCTCGCCGGACATCGCTCCGACGCCGTGCACCTCCTCGACCCGGGCGACGATCTCCGAGACGTCGATACCGAGCCCGGCAAGGGCGTCGGCCTCGGCCTGCGAGAGTCCCGCACGTCGGCGCGCGTCGCCCAGAGCCTGTCGTACGGACTCCTTGCGTTCCTCGGGAGCGAGACCGAGGGCGGTCAGGGCGAAGGAGCCCCGGCTGCCCTGGCGGTCGAGGAGGGCCAGCAGCAGGTGTTCGGCGTCGACGGAACCGGCCCCCGACCGCTCGCACTGCCGCACCGCGCCCTGCACCACGGCGCGGGCGTCCTTCGTGAACCGTTCGAACATCACTGCCTCCCGTACTTCTTGTGCACGGCCTGCCTGCTGACACCGAGTTCCGCTGCGATCTCCTGCCACGACCAGCCCTGGTTGCGCGCACTGCGCACCTGCACCGCCTCCAACTGCTCCACCAGCCTGCGCAGCGCGGAGACGGCACGCAGGCCGACCCGTGGATCACGGTCACCCGCGCGCTCGGCGAGATCCGTTGCTTCGGTCATGATGTCAACCTACGTTGACACTCGCCGCATGTCAACCAAAGTTGACGCCCGACGACGGCGATCGCGGCGATGACACACGCCGACGGCCGGCCCGGAGAACCGGACCGGCCGCACAAAGCCACACGCAGGAAAGGGAGTTACTCACCGGAGCTGCCAGCCAGGGTCACTGACCGTTCGTGAGGACGATCTTGCCGAACTGGCCGCCGGAGTCGAGCCGTTCGAAGCCCTCGCGGGCGCGGTCCATGGGCAGCACCTCGTCGATGACCGGACGGACACCGGTGGCCGCGCAGAAGGCGAGCAGGTCCTCCAGCTCGTCCTTGGTGCCCATGGTCGAGCCGACGACCTTGAGTTCGAGGAAGAAGATGCGGGTGAGTTCGGCGTGCGAGGGCCGGTCACCGCTGGTGGCACCGGAGATGACGAGCGTGCCGCCGGGCTTGAGCGATTTCACCGAGTGGGACCAGGTGGCGGCGCCGACGGTCTCGATGACGGCGTCGACCCGCTGAGGCAACCGCGCCCCCGGCTCCACCGCCTCCACCGCGCCGAGCTCCAGCGCCCGCTTCCGCTTGGCCTCGTCCCGGCTGGTCGCGAAGACGCGCAGCCCGGCCGCCTTGGCGAGCACGATGGCGGCCGTGGCGACACCCCCGCCGGCACCCTGCACGAGCACCGAATCACCGGGCCGTACACCGGAGTTGGTGAAGAGCATGCGGTACGCCGTCAGCCAGGCCGTGGGCAGACAGGCGGCCTCCGCGAAGGACAGTTCCTTCGGCTTCGGCAGGACGTTCCAGGTCGGTACGGCGACCCGCTCGGCGAAGGTGCCCTGGTAGTGCTCGGTGAGGATGGAACGGGGTTCCTTGGGGCCGACGCCGTGACCGGTCTGGCCGATGACGGAGTGCAGGACGACCTCGTTGCCGTCCTCGTCGACACCGGCGGCGTCGCAGCCGAGGATCATCGGCAGCTTGTCCTCCGCGAGGCCTACGCCGCGCAGGGACCACAGGTCATGGTGATTGAGGGAAGCGGCCCTGACGTCGACAACACTCCAGCCCGGCCGGGCCTCGGGGGCGGGACGCTCCCCCAACTCAAGGCCGGAGAGCGGCTGGTCGCGGTCGATTCGGGCGGCGTAGACGGCGAACATGACCATGACGATAGGCGCCGCCGCTTGACCAGGGAACTACCTCACGCTGTGACACATGCCCTGTTGCGGGGCCGTCCCACTGCGGGTTGCAGTAGCCGTTGCTCAGGACGAACGCCAGCGTGAACCACTTCACGCCGGTCGCGTTCATGACAGTCGTGGGGCTGGGCGGGTTCCCCCAGCCGTTGTAGAG
>NZ_JBLTJC010000720.1:0-2115 GCF_048158785.1 Streptomyces colwelliae
GCCTGAAGGGCCTCGTCCTCAAACGCCGGACGGGCTGATTTTGTGGGCCTGTGTTGGTAGGTCCCGGGCGGGCTGGATTTGCGGGCCTGCGTTGGAAAGTGCCGGGCGGGCTGGATTTTGCGGGGCCCGTGTCGGGAGGTGCTGGACGGGCTGATTTTGTGGGCCCGCGTCGGGAGGTGCCGGACGGTCTGATTTTGTCGGGAGGTGCCGGAGCTGCTGGATTTGTGGGGCGGCCCGTGTCTGGAAGAGCCGGAGCGGCCGATGCGGTCGGTCGGATTGGCCCGGGCCGGTATCGGGAAGTCCCGGAGTCGGCGGATTCATCGGTTCGGCGGTGATGTCAGTGGGGCGTGCCACCATCGGGTGTGTGGACAAAATGCGGCAGTTGCGTCTTGCCAAGGACGTCATGGATCGGGACTGGGCCGAGTCGGAGCTCGACCTGGGGGCGGTGGCTGCGCGTGCCGGATATTCGCGGTATCACTTCCTGCGGGTCTTCAAGGAGGCGTACGGCGAGACGCCCGGCCAGTATCTGACGCACCGGCGTATCGAACGGGCCGAGGAGATGCTCCGTAGCGCCGATCTCTCGGTGACGGAGATCTGCAATCTGGTCGGCTTCAGCAGCCTCGGTACGTTCTCGGCGCGGTTCAAGGCGCGGACCGGGCTGACGCCGAGCGAGTATCGGGTCAGGCATGTGGGGCGCGGGGCCGCGCTGATCCCCGGGTGCTACGCGATGCTCTGGGCCGGCGGTTTCCCCACCGCAACTTTGAAGAAGCGTCGTGCCGCTCGCCCTGCCTACGGTGATGAGCAGGAAGCCATCTCGGCATCAACCTCGTCCGACAGGAGTGCGGAGTCATGATCCAAGGCTTGGGCATCGCCACCGTGTGGACCTTCGACCAGCAGCGCACCAAGGCCTTCTTCACCGAGAAACTCGACCTGGAGATCCGCGACGAGATCTCGATGGGCGACATGAAGTGGGTCACCGTGGGCGCCAAGAACCAGCCCGGCCTCGCGCTCACGCTGATGAGCCTGGACGGGCCGGGCCTCGACCCCGAGTCCGCCGAGGCGTTGAAGAAGCTGGTCAGCAAGGGGGTGTTGGGTGCCGGGGCGTTCACTACCGATGACTGCCGCGGTGACCACGCCACCTTCAAGGCACGCGGCGTCGAGTTCCTCCAGGAGCCGACCGAGCGGCCGTACGGCATCGAGGCGATCTTCCGCGACGACAGCGGCAACTGGTACTCGCTGACCGAGCGCAGCGCGGAACTGGACTTCTCGAAAGACTTCGGATGACCCGGGAGCAGCCGGTGGCGGAGGTCGAGCCGGATCACACCGCTGTGCGGGTCGCCCTGTGGCGGGCCCTGCACGTCCGGGCCGATCCGGCGCCGCACGTGATCGACGACGAGGTCGGGCTGCGCCTCGCGGACCCCGGGGACGACTGGCGGGAGCGTCCCGACATGGACGTCGACGCCACGCGCCGTATCCGCGCGTCGATCGTGGCGCGGGCCCGTTTCGTCGAGGACGTGGTGGAGGAGCAGGCCGGGCGGGGTGTGGAGCAGTACGTCGTCCTCGGCGCCGGTCTCGACACCTTCGCCCAGCGGCGTCCCGAACTGGGCGCGAAACTCCGGGTGTTCGAGGTCGACCAGCCCGGCACACAGGCCTGGAAGCGGCGGCGGCTCATGGAGCTCGGGTACGACGTTCCGGACTGGCTGCGGTTCGTGCCGGTCGACTTCGAGGGCGACTGGTGGGGGCGGCTGGCCGCCGCCGGGCTCGACACCGGGCGCCCCGCCGTGGTGGCCGCGACCGGCGTGACCATGTACCTCACCCTGGACGCGATCACCACCATGTTCCGCCGGGTCGCCGGCCTCGCCCCTGGCTCCACCCTGGTTACGACGTTCCTCCGGCCGGTCGACGACGTGGAGCCGGAGCAGCGCGCGCAGTTGGAGGTCGCGGTGCGGGGGGCTCGTGCCGCGGGCACACCGTTCCTGAGCTTCTTCACGCCGGAGCAGGTGCTGGCGGTGGGCCGTGAGTGGGTCACGAGATGATCGCGTTGAAGAACAGCACGCCGCCGGCGAACGCACCGCCACCGGCGAGAAGGCCTGCCGCGGGTGTACCGCCGGCCCA
>NZ_JBLTJC010000721.1:0-2114 GCF_048158785.1 Streptomyces colwelliae
GGGACACTCGTCGCGGGTCTCATCGCGACCGTCCGCAGGATCCGGCTCCTGAGGCGCCGCCGCCAGGCGTGACTCCCCGCGCCGACCAGGCACCGCCGAGCCCCCGTCACCCCCTCCACCGGAGCCGACAGCCGACAGCCGACAGCCGACAGCCAGCCCTAGGTCGTCGCTAGTCGCCGCTAGTCGTCCCCCGCCGCGTGCATCGCCGCCCCCACGATCCCCGCGTTGTTCTGCAGCTGCGCCGGGACGATCTCGGCCTTGATGTCCTCGATGAAGTGCAGGAACTTGTCGGCCTTGCGGCTGACTCCGCCGCCGATGATGAACAGCTCGGGTGAGAACAGCATCTCGACGTGGGCGAGGTACTTCTGGACGCGGTGGGCCCAGTGCTCCCAGGTCAGCTCGCCGTCCTCCTTGGCCTTGCTGGAGGCCTTCTTCTCGGCGTCGTGGCCGTTCAGCTCCAGGTGGCCCAGCTCCGTGTTCGGGACCAGGACGCCGTTGACGAAGAGGGCGCTGCCGATGCCCGTGCCGAAGGTCAGCAGGATCACCGTGCCCTTGCGGCCCTGGCCGGCGCCGAAGTGCATCTCGGCGACGCCCGCCGCGTCCGCGTCGTTGACGACGGTCACCGGGAGGCCGCCCAGCCGGTCGGCGAACAGCGCGCCCGCGTCCGTGTCGATCCAGCTCTTGTCGACGTTCGCCGCCGTACGGATCGTGGCCCCGCCGGTGACCACACCTGGGAACGTGAGCCCGACCGGTCCCGTCCAGCCGAAGTGGTCGACGACTTCCTTCACGCCGTCGGCCACTCCGTCCGGTGTCGCCGGGTGCGGGGTCAGCACCTTGCACCGCTCTTGGGTCAATTCGCCCTTGTCCAGGTCCACAGGGGCGCCCTTGATCCCGGATCCACCGATGTCCACGCCGAAGATCTGCATGGATCCACGCTACGACGAACGACTGACAGTCACTGCCCGGAGGGTGCCGTACGGTCCGGACCGGTGCGCTCGGCGACCAGTGCGGCCGCCTCTTCGCGCAGGTCGCGGCGGAGTTCCTTGGGCAGCGAGAACGTGATGGACTCCTCGGCCGCCTTGACCAGCTCGACGTCCTCGTAGTCGCGCGCGGACAGCCACTCCAGGACCTGCTCGACCAGGATCTCCGGGACGGAGGCGCCCGAGGTCACGCCGACCGTGGTCACGCCCTCCAGCCAGGCCTCGTCGATCTCGTCGGCGTAGTCCACGAGATACGCGGCCTGGGCGCCCGCGAGCTTGGCGACCTCGACGAGCCGTACGGAGTTGGAGGAGTTCTTCGAGCCGACCACGATCACCAGGTCGGCCTCCTCGCCCATCTGCTTCACGGCGAGCTGACGGTTCTGCGTGGCGTAGCAGATGTCGTCGCTGGGCGGGGAGATGAGCTGCGGGAACTTCTCCTTCAGGGCGTCGACCGTCTCCATGGTCTCGTCGACCGAGAGGGTGGTCTGGGACAGCCATACGACCCTGGACGGATCCCGCACCTCCACCTTGGAGACGTCGGACGGGCCGTCGACCAGGGTGATGTGGTCAGGGGCCTCTCCGGAGGTGCCGATGACCTCCTCGTGGCCCTCGTGGCCGATCAGCAGGATGTCGAAGTCGTCGTTGGCGAAACGGACGGCTTCCTTGTGGACCTTGGTCACCAGGGGGCAGGTCGCGTCGATGGTGGCGAGGCGGCCCTGCTTGGCCTCGTCGTGGACGACGGGCGCGACGCCGTGCGCGGAGAACATCACGATGTTCCCCTCGGGGACCTCCTCGGTCCGCTCGACGAAGATGGCGCCCTTCTTCTCCAGGGTCTGGACGACGTACTTGTTGTGCACGATCTCGTGCCGGACATAGATCGGAGCCCCGTACTGCTCAAGGGCTTTCTCGACGGCGATCACGGCGCGGTCCACACCCGCGCAGTAGCCCCGGGGGGCGGCGAGCAGGACACGGCGGCCAGACGAAGCAGTCATGCGTCCCATCGTAAGGCCGCGCTCGACGGGTCAAAGATCGCGTCCTTGGGGAGACTGGCGTGGGGAGACTCGCGGTGGAGTGGCGACGACGCGGTAGAGGACGTAGGGGGCGTACGAGTCGAAGACCACGTCCCCGGTGCCC
>NZ_JBLTJC010000722.1:0-2113 GCF_048158785.1 Streptomyces colwelliae
CCAGACCGTCTCGGACATCAGCCAGAACGCGGTCGCCAACCTGGAGATGACCGACGTCAGGCTGCTCCACCCGGTCTTCGTCGGCGACACGCTGTACGCCGAGTCGATCTGCACGGCCGTGCGCCCGAGCGGGCGTACGGCCTGCGAACCGTCGAACCATGCCGGATTCAGGGTGACTTGTTGAGTGACGCCCTGTTTCCAGCGGGCAAGAACGTACCTGCTGTGCATGACCCGCCACGCAGGGTTTGGCTACAAACCGGATATCTCATCCGGGATCTGCCATGAACTGCCATCCTTTGCGGCTGACTTGTGCCGTAGCTGTTGACGCTTCAACGCGTTGAACCCCGTGGATCCGGGAGCCACCCGACTCCCGACCCGCTCGTCCAAGGAGGGGTTCCGTGGTGGAGACCGGGATGGAGACCAGGCAGAGCGTCGATCCTCGAATGCCGAGCGCCGAGTGCAGTGCGCCACCGTTCGTGGACTCGGCCTGCGACCTGGTGACGGTGCCGACGCGGCAGGGCCTGGAGGCGGTCGACATCCTGCGGCGCGGCGCGTGCGACGGGGTCGGCCCCGTCCTGCACGATGACGGCGACGACACCCTCGGCTTCCTGGTACCGCCGGGCACGGCGGCGGCCTGGGACCTGCCGGGCAGCACCTGTACGGAGACCAACGGCCGGGGCCTGCGCCTCGCCCCCGACCCCGAGCCGCCTGTCGAGGGCTCGGACTGGCTCCTGCCCCCGGGCGACGCGGACCTGGCAACCGACCCGGAGGTACTGCGGGCCGCGCTGGGAGAGGCGGCCCGGCTTATTGAGGCGGCGGACGGCTGCCGGTAGCTCCGCTGGGAGGGCGGTGATCGATCTGCGGGCCGGTGGGGGCTGGTCGCGCCCACGCGGCGGAGCCGCATATCGACACAGCCCCGCGCCCCTTTGGGGCGCGATGCCGCGCCGGACTACCCTCGCCCGCCGATAATGGACCAATGGGAAAGTCCAGGAGTACCCGGCGAGGCGGTGTCGGCGCCCCCGAAGCCGTCGTAGAACCCGTCGACGGTGGGCTCGCCGAGTTGATACCCGACCGGGAACGCGCGCGTGCCTGGACCTTGCTGATCGATGGGGCACCACAGTCGTACGTCGATCTCGACGACCCCGCGTATCTGTCCTTTGAGTACCAGCGCCGCCTCGGCCACGTCATCGACCTCGTCGCGCCCGCCGGGAAGCCCATCCACGTCGTACACCTCGGCGGTGGTGCTCTCACGCTCGCCCGGTACGTCGCCGCGACCCGCCCCCGATCCACCCAGCAGGTCGTCGAGTTCGACGCGGCGCTGGTCCAACTGGTCCGGCGGGAGCTGCCGTTGGACCCGAACGCGCGGATCCGGGTGCGGTCGACCGACGCCCGCGCGGGGCTCGCGAAGGTGCCCGAGGGGTGGGCCGATCTCGTCGTGGCGGATGTCTTCAGCGGAGCGCGTACGCCCGCCCACCTGACCTCCACCGAGTTTCTCGACGAGGTGTGCCGGGCCCTCAAGCCCGGTGGGTTCTACGCCGCGAACCTCGCCGACGGGCCCCCGCTCGCGCACCTGCGCGGCCAGATCGCCACCGTGGCCGCCCGGTTCGCGGAGCGCGCGCTGATCGCCGACCCGACCGTGCTGCGCGGCAAGCGGTTCGGCAACGCGGTGCTCGTCGCCTCCGACCATCCGCTGCCGCTGGCCGAGTTGACCCGGCGGGCCGCCTCCGACCCGCACCCCGGCAGGCTCGAACACGGCAGGGAACTCACCGACTTCACCGGCGGAGCCGTACCCGTGACGGACGCCGCGGCGGTCGCCTCACCGGCACCGCCTCCGTCCGTGTTCCGCTAAGTGAGCACCCAGGTCTAGTAGTTGCCCACGTCCACCCGCGGCGCCCCGTCGTGCCACGTGCAGATGACCGACACCTTGTCCGTGCCCTTGGTGAACTCCACCCGGAGCCACGAATCCGTCTTCCACACCTGCATCGACCAGCCCGTACCCGGCGTCGCCGACACGAGCGTCACATAGGCCGGCGAGGTGTCGAGTTCGAGCACCACGCGCCCGCCGTCGGTGGCGTAGCTCTTGACCTGGCCGGAGGGGGAGGTGGTGGGGGAC
>NZ_JBLTJC010000723.1:0-2109 GCF_048158785.1 Streptomyces colwelliae
GCCCCTCACCCCCAACGGCAAGCTCGACCGCGCCGCCCTGCCCGCCCCCGACTTCACGACCACCACCGGTCCGGACGCGGGCACTTCGCCCCGCAGCCCGCGCGAGGAGATCCTCACCGGACTCTTCGGAGACGTCCTCGGCCTCGAACGCGTCGGCGCCGACGACGACTTCTTCGCCCTCGGCGGCCACTCCCTGCTCGCCATGCGCCTGGTCAGCCGCGTTCGCACGGTACTTGGCGCCGACCTCACCGTCCGTACCGTCTTCGAGGCGTCCACCCCCGCGCTGCTCGCGGCCCGCCTGGACGACCGGGCCGGCGGACTGCCCGCCCTCGTCCCCGCCGAGCGACCCGACGAACTCCCGCTCTCCTACGCCCAGCAGCGCCTGTGGCTCCTGCACCGCATCGAGGGCCCGGGAGCCACGTACAACATCCCGGCCGCCTGGCGCCTGACCGGCACGCTCGACCGGGACGCCCTGGCCGTCGCCCTGGACGACCTCGCCGTACGGCACGAGAGTCTGCGCACGGTCTTCCCCGAACGGGACGGCAGCCCGCGCCAGGTCGTGCTGGACGAGGCCTCGGTACCCCTCCACCACAGCCGCGTCACCCAGACCGAACTGCCCGCCCACCTCGCCGAGGCCGCCGCGCGCGGCTTCGAGATCGACCGTGAACTCCCGCTGCGCGCGCACGTGTTCGAGGTGGACGAGGACGAGCACGTCCTGCTGCTCGTGCTGCACCACATCGCCGGCGACCAGTGGTCCGACGGCCCGCTGTGGCGGGACCTGGCCACGGCCTACGAGGCCCGCCGCGAGGGACGGGCACCCGCGTGGACGCCACTGCCCGTGCAGTACGCCGACTACGCCCTCTGGCACCGCGAGGCACTCGGCGACGCCGACGCCCCGGACAGTCGCCAGTCCCGCCAACTCGCCTACTGGCAGACGGCATTGGCTGGTCTGCCCGACGAGCTCGCGCTGCCCACCGACCGTCCCCGCCCGCTGGAGAGCAGCCACCGAGGTGGCGCGGTCGGCCTGACGCTCGACGCCGAACGGACGGCGGAACTACGTACGTTGGCCCGCCGCCACGGCGTCAGTATGTTCATGGTCACCCAGGCCGCCGTCGCCGCACTGCTGCACCGGCTCGGCGCCGGGGACGACATCCCGCTCGGCGCACCCATCTCCGGACGGGGCGACGAGCACCTCGAAGACCTGGTCGGTTTCTTCGTCAACACCCTTGTCCTGCGCACCGATCTGTCCGGCGATCCCACGTTCGCCGACCTGCTCGCCCGCGTCCGGGCCACCGACCTCGCCGCCTACGAACACCAGGACCTGCCCTTCGAGCGGCTGGTGGAGGCGGTCAACCCGGCCCGCTCACTGGCCCGGCACCCGCTGTTCCAGGTGATGGTCGTCCACCTCGACGACGAGGGCGCCACGCCCGCCCTGCCCGGCCTCACCGCACGCCGTGAGGAACTCGGCCAGCAGGGAGCCAAGTTCGACCTCAGCTTCGACTTCGTCGAGCAGGGCGCGGACGGCATGCGGTGCTGGATCGAGTACAGCGCCGACCTCTTCGACGAGTCGACCGCCGAACTCCTCGCCCAGCGCCTGGAGTTGCTGCTGGCCCAGGTCGCCACCGACCCCGACCGGCGCATCGGCGCGCTCGACGTCCTGCGCGACGACGAACGCGCCCTCGTCCTCACCGACTGGAACGACACCGCCCGCACCGTCCCCGACCTCACCCTCCCGGAACTCTTCCGCGCCCAGGTCGCCCGCACCCCCGAGGCCACGGCGGTCGTCTTCGAGGACACCGCCCTCACCTACGCCGAACTCGACCTGCGCGTGGAGAAGTTGGCGCACACCCTCGCCGCGCGGGGTGCGCGGGCCGAGGCAGTCGTCGCCGTCGCCCTGCCCCGCTCCCTCGCCCTCGTGGTGTCCCTCCTCGCGGTCCACCGAGCGGGCGCCGCCTACCTGCCCCTCGACACCGGCTACCCGACCGAACGGCTCGCGTACACACTCGCCGACGCCCGCCCGGTCTGCCTGATCACCACCGAGGGCGTCACCCTCCCGGACGGCGACGTACCCACCATCACGGTGGAGGCGGACGGCACTCCCGACCACCC
>NZ_JBLTJC010000724.1:0-2095 GCF_048158785.1 Streptomyces colwelliae
ACCGCCCCGACGGCAGCCACGCCAACGAGGCCACGGTCAAGCTCTTCGCCAAGGGCGAGCGCATCGTCGCCACCGCCGAGGGCAACGGCCCGGTCCACGCCCTCGACCGCGCCCTGCGCGTCGCCCTCGACGCCGGGACGACGACCCGGGTCGCCAAGGGTGCGGAGTCCTCGCTCTCCGGGGACGGCGAGCGGGTCGCGTACACCTCGGGGGGTTCCGTGTACCTGGTCGAACTCGCCACCGGCAAGCGGCAGTTGATGAGCGCCGACCGCTGGGGTGGCCGTAGCGACCTCCTGGCCCTGCACCCGTCCGTCAACGACGACGGCACGGTCGTGGCGTTCGAGTCGGCGTCCCCGGACCTGGTGGCGGGCGACACCAACGGCGTCTCGGACGTGTTCGTGCGCCAGGCGAGTTGATCAACCGGCTGTTCGCATCATGAGACGGACGGTGAGCGCGGGCGCGGGTGTGCCAGACTGCGTCCGTGTTCTCGTTCGCCACGATTATTGGCAGCAGGCGCGCCGGTCCGCAGTGACCGCCTCGTACGACCAGGTACGGGCGGCCACCGTCGTCACTCGACCCGCGCGCAGACCTCTCGCACCCGCGAGGGGTTTTTCGCTTTTCTGGCCCACCCGCAGCCGGGAAAACAGTGCGAGGGATCATTGAGGGACGGTGGAGCCGGTCATTCCGGTACAGACCGAGATTCAGATCCTCAGGAGCCAGAGACCATGACGGAAACCAGCGAACTCGACGATTCGTTCCACGTCTTCGACACGACCCTGCGTGACGGCGCGCAGCGGGAGGGCATCAACCTCACCGTCGCGGACAAGCTGGCCATCGCACGGCACCTGGACGACTTCGGCGTCGGTTTCATCGAGGGCGGCTGGCCCGGCGCCAACCCGCGGGACACCGAGTTCTTCGCCCGCGCCCGGCAGGAGATCGACTTCAAGCACGCCCAGCTGGTCGCGTTCGGCGCCACCCGGCGGGCGGGCGCCAAGGCGGCCGAGGACCCGCAGGTCAAGGCGCTCCTGGACTCCGGCGCGGACGTCATCACCCTGGTCGCCAAGTCGCACGACCGGCATGTCGAGCTGGCCCTGCGCACCACCCTCGACGAGAACCTCGCGATGGTCAGCGACACCGTCTCCCACCTGGTCGCCCAGGGCCGCCGCGTCTTCGTCGACTGCGAGCACTTCTTCGACGGCTACCGCGCGAACCCCGAGTACGCGAAAGCGGTCGTACGGTCCGCCGCCGAGGCCGGCGCCTCCGTCGTCATCCTCTGCGACACCAACGGCGGGATGCTCCCGGCGCAGATCCAGGCCGTCGTCTCCACGGTCCTCGCCGACACCGGCGCCCGGCTCGGCATCCACACCCAGGACGACACGGGCTGCGCGGTCGCCAACACCCTCGCCGCCGTCGACGCGGGCGCGACCCACGTCCAGTGCACGGCGAACGGCTACGGCGAGCGCGTCGGCAACGCCAACCTCTTCCCCGTCGTGGCGGCCCTGGAGCTGAAGTACGGCAAGAAGGTCCTCCCCGACGGAAAGCTCCGCGAGATGACCCGTATCTCGCACGCCATCGCCGAGGTCGTGAACCTCACCCCGTCCACGCACCAGCCGTACGTCGGCGTCTCGGCGTTCGCGCACAAGGCCGGGCTGCACGCCTCCGCGATCAAGGTCGACCCGGACCTGTACCAGCACATCGACCCCGAGCAGGTCGGCAACACCATGCGGATGCTGGTCTCCGACATGGCGGGCCGCGCGTCGATCGAGCTCAAGGGCAAGGAACTCGGCGTCGACATCAGCGGCGACCGCGAGCTGGTCGGCCGGGTCGTCGAGCGCGTCAAGGAACGCGAGCTCAAGGGCTACACGTACGAGGCGGCCGACGCGAGCTTCGAGCTGCTGCTGCGCGAAGAGGCGGAGGGCAAGGCCCGCTCCTACTTCGAGGTCGAGTCCTGGCGTGCGATCGTCGAGGACCGCCCCGACGGCAGCCACGCCAACGAGGCCACGGTCAAGCTCTTCGCCAAGGGCGAGCGCATCGTCGCCACCGCCGAGGGCAACGGCCCGGTCCACGCCCTCGACCGCGCCCTGCGCGTCGCCCT
>NZ_JBLTJC010000725.1:0-2092 GCF_048158785.1 Streptomyces colwelliae
CAGCGAATAAGCGACAGGGCGAACGCGCTCATCGCCGCCCCACTCCATCGGGCTCGACGTCGTCCGGCGATCGGCTCACCGGAGGGATCACCGCCGGGGACCGGCTGCTCGTCCTTCCCTGGCTCGTCCACGCCGCCCAGGAGCTCTACGCCGGCTACATCGACGAAGGACGACTGCCCCGTCCCGATGTCCCCGATCCTGTCGGGAAGGCCCTGCTCCGCCACCGTCAGCAGCTCGACGAGCTCCTGGAGAGCGACCTCAAGGAGATCGCCCAGCGGGCAGGTCTGCCCCACCGCTTCCGCCTGCTGGAGAAGACCGCCGCCTCTCTCGGCATCCCCGGCCTGACCGGCGAAGTCGACCTGCTCATCGCCGACCCGGACCGCGGGAGGCTGTGGGTGATCGAGGCGAAGAACCCGGTACCCGCCGTGGCACCGCACGCCGTCCTCCAGCACATCCAGCGCTTCACGACCCGCTACCGCGACAAGCTCCTGGCCAAGACGGCCACCATCGCCGCCTTCCCCGCACAAGCCGCGGGGGCCTGCCGGGCCGCTTCCGAACAGCCTTGGCAGGTGCTGCCGTTGATGGTGACCCGCGCTGTGGAGCCCGCCGCGTTCGTCACCGACTCCCGCGTTCCGTACACCACCGCCGACAACCTCGCCCACGTCCTCACCGCGCCGGGCGACCCCGCCCCGGGCTGGATCCCACGCCGGGACTGAACCGGCCCTGCCGGGGCATGCCCCGGCCCCAGGGGCACGTACGGGTCCGCGCGGCGAAGAGGCCGCCGAGGCCGGTGCGGCGTGACGGCATGCGACGGCACACGAGTTGTGTGCCGCCAGCGGCGGGGGAGCGGCCGGCGGCGGGGCGGCGCAGGTACGCGACCGACTCGAAGCGGCTGGGCGGCAGGAGAAGCTCGTCAGTGCCTCAGGCCGGGACCTTCAATCGGTGATCCGAGAGGCAGAGAGCCCGGACCGCGCTGAGCAGCGCGGTCCGGGCTCTCATGGTGCGGGGAGATAGGTCAGGGCGGGGTGTCGTCGTAGGCGAGGTGAGCCAGGAGGAGAACCTCGGGGCGGCCGAGGAGGTCGTCGGGGTCTGCGTGGGTCCGGTACAGGGAGAGTGCCGCCTCGGCGAGGATGAGCAGCTCTGTGCGGCAGAAGACTTCGTCGATGTCCGGGGCGTCGGGAAGGCCGTTGTCGAGGGCGTCCATGCTGGTCGCGAGGCGCTCCAGCAGCAGCGCCACTTCGGGCGTCACGCCCTGCTGGGGAAGCGGGTGGGCCTGTTTGAGGGTGAGGCAGGCGCGGGCCAGTGTCACCAGGTCGGAGTCCGTGAGATCGCCGCGGGCGACCGGCACGAGTGAGGAGCCGGAGAGGCCGAGCAGCCGCCACAGCCCGTCCGGCGCCCGGCCGTTGGTGGTCGGCTCGGCCTGACCCGGGTTTTCCTCGGCGGGGGTGGCGACGAAGCGCAGCCAGAACCGGCCGTCGCCGGAATGCATGTCCAGAGTGTCGGGATGAGTACTGCTGACGCGGCCCGGGGGCTGGGCACGCAGCAGTCGGCGGGCGGCCAGGAGGACGTCCAGGCCGGGCAGTTCCCGGTGGTCGGGGTCGGCGGCCTGGGTCCAGCCGGTTTCGGTGCGGACGTGGACGGTGTAGTCGGCGTCGGGGTCGATCAGCTGGCGGGCGGTGGCGTAGGCGCGGTCGGGGGTCATGCTGCGGTCTCCTCGGCGCCGGGGCGGTGCTCGTGTTCGCCGCTGTTGTTCACCTTGACGAGCAGCAGGCCAGCCTCGTCGCGCTGGTCCTCGATGTGGATGTAGGGGACGTCGGTGTCGAGGCCCCACTGGGCGCGCCGGCGGATGAGGATGCTGACGCCGAAGACCTGGATCTCGTAGACGTCGCTGGGGGTGTTGTCCTTGGGGGAGGCGTCGACCACGGTGATCGAGGCGTCGCGGACGCGGTGGAGCGGAGTCGATGAGGGTCGTCTTGCCCACCCCGCTGGAACCGCTCCAGCAGCGCCTGAAGCCCGCCGCGCGAACCAGAGTCCTGAACGCTTCGACCGGGAACGTCCGCGCCCCGAGTCCGCGTTCGCGCGGATCGAGGGC
>NZ_JBLTJC010000726.1:0-2085 GCF_048158785.1 Streptomyces colwelliae
CCCCCAACTCCCTCCCCCTACACCGACGTTCTGGCCACCGCCCGTACCGCCTTCGCCGGGTTGCAGGCCGGGGTGTGTGCCGGTTCGCTCGCTCGGGCTGTGGCGCACGTGAACGCCCGGGAGCAGTTCGGGCGTCCGTTGGCCACGCGGCAGGCGGTCCAACTCCGGGCGGCCGACGCGCACATGGACATCGAGGCGATACGCGTGACGGCGTACGAGGCGGCGTGGCGGCGCGACGCTGGACTGCCGTACGCAACGCACGCGCTGACCGCCGCCTGGTGGGCGTCCGAGGCGGGCCAGCGTGTCGTCCACACGGGTCAGCATCTGCACGGCGGGGCGGGAGCCGACCTGGACCATCCGGTGCACCGGCACTTCCTCTGGGGCCGGCAGCTGGACGCGTACCTGGGAGCCGGGGGCGAAGTGCTTCAGGAACTGGGGGAGTTGATCGTCGATGAGGAGGTGCGGCCATGAGGGCAGGTGAGGAGTTGCCCCCGCTGGAGATCGAGATCACCCGCACGCTGATCGTCGCCGGAGCCGTGGCCTCCCGTGACTACCAGGACGTGCACCACGACGCGGAGGCCGCACGGCAGAAGGGCTCCCCCGACATCTTCATGAACATCCTGACGACGAACGGCCTGGTCGGCCGTTACATCACGGACCACTTCGGACCGGGAGCGATCCTCCGCAAGGTGGCCATACGGCTCGGCGCGCCCAACTACCCGGGCGACACCATGGTGTTGACCGGCAGGGTCGAGGAGACGGACGGCGACACCGCGACGGTGCGGGTGCTCGGGGCGAACGGTATCGGCAGGCATGTGACCGGCACGGTGACGGTCACCGTAAGACCGGCGGACGCAGACGCGGACGCGGACGAGGTCACCGTAGGCACCAGGGAGGCCGGATGAGCACCCGTACCCGTGACACCCTCGGGGGGCAGGCGGCGATCGTCGGGATCGGGGCGACGGAGTTCTCCAAGGACTCGGGACGCAGTGAGCTGCGGCTGGCGGTGGAGGCGGTGCGGGCCGCGTTGGACGACGCGGGGCTGACGCCGGCGGACGTGGACGGGATGGTCACGTTCACGATGGACACCAACCCGGAGATCACCGTGGCCCAGGCCTGCGGGATCGGCGAGCTGTCCTTCTTCTCCCGGGTCCACTACGGCGGCGGCGCGGCCTGCGCGACCGTCCAGCAGGCGGCGCTTGCGGTGGCGGCGGGGATCGCGGAGGTGGTGGTCTGCTACCGCGCCTTCAACGAGCGGTCGGGGCGCAGATTCGGCTCGGGCGTGACGCACCGGGAGCCGTCGGCGGAGGGCGCGGCGCTCGGTTGGTCGCTGCCGTTCGGGCTGCTCACGCCGGCGTCGTGGGTGGCGATGACGGCGCAGCGGTATCTGCACACGTACGGGCTGACGCCGGAGGTGTTCGGGCAGGTGGCGGTGGTGGACCGCAAGTACGCGGCGACGAACCCGGCGGCGTACTTCCACGGCAGACCGATCACACTCGCCGAGCACGCGGCCTCGCGGTGGATCGTGGAGCCGTTGCGGTTGCTGGACTGCTGCCAGGAGACGGACGGCGCGCAGGCGATCGTCGTCACGTCGGTGGAGCGGGCCCGCGACCTGCCGCGTCCGCCCGCCGTCATAGCGGCGGCGGCGCAGGGTACCGGGCGGGCGCAGGAGCAGATGACCAGTTTCTACCGGGACGATCTGGCCGGACTTCCGGAGATGGGCGTGGTAGCGCGGCAGTTGTGGCGGACGGCGGGGCTGGGGCCGGAGGACATGGACGTGGCGATCCTGTACGACCACTTCACGCCGTTCGTGCTGATGCAGCTGGAGGAGTTCGGGTTCTGCGGGAAGGGGGAGGCGGCGGACTTCGTGGCCGAGGAGCGGTTGCCGGTCAACACACACGGGGGGCAGCTCGGGGAGGCGTATCTGCACGGGATGAATGGGATCGCGGAGGGGGTCCGACAGCTGCGCGGCACCGCCGTGAACCAGATACGCGAGCCGCGCTACGGCGGCTTCCTTGTCGTCGGCGGCGAGGGCGGAGTCCTGCACAAGCGGAAGTTCTTCGAGACCCGCGACCTCCTCAAGTT